>DAIMDJ010000262.1:0-4537 GCA_036725905.1 Terriglobales bacterium | reverse complement strand
TGCACGACGTGGAAGGGTACGAACACAACGAGATTGCCGGAATCGTAGGTTGTTCGATCGGCAACAGCAAGTCACAATTGCATAAGGCACGGATGAAGTTACGCGAGCTCCTGAAAACGAGCAGAGCCGAAAAGGCCATCAAGCCGTAAGGAGCGGGGCAACGCGGTATCGGGGAGAGGATCATGAATTGCGCAGAGTTTCAAAGGGTTCTGCCAGAGACCATTGAAGGCGGCGGCAATGCTGAGCATCAAGCACACCTGATTTCCTGTCCGCAGTGCTCGGGGTTGGTCTCTGATCTCAATGCCATTTCGAAGACGGCTCGCCTGCTTCGGGCCTCGGAAGAGCCCAGCCCGCGAGTGTGGAATTCCATAGAAATTTCTCTTAGACGGGAGGGGCTGATTCGTCAGCCCCTACGGGATCGCTCCGTAGCTGATCGGAGTTCCTGGCGCTGGAGTCTTACATGGCTAGTGCCCGTCGCCGCAGCCTTGCTGATTGGATTCGGGGTAATCGTTTATCAACGGGGCCCGGCTCAACAGTCGCAGGTCGCGGAAAAAGTACCGGCAGCTACGCCGATGGAAAGCGCTCACATGCAACCGGCGCTAAACAGGGCGGGCTCTAACGATGATGATCAGCAGGTGCTGGAAGCAATTGGCTCACGTTCTCCGGCCATCCGCGCTGACTATGCGGTCAATTTGCAGAATGTGAATGATTACATTCGGGATGCCGAAGAATCGGCACAGGCAGACCCGAATGATGAGGAAGCCCAACAGTCCTTGATGGATGCTTACGAGCAGCGGGCAATGGTTTACGACATGGCTTTGGACCGTTCAATGCCATAATAGGATCTTCGCGGACAAGATTTTTAGTCGGGTGAATCAAGCGCAGCCGTTGGGGAGAACGCCTATATGGAAAACACGCAGGCCGCGGTCAAACTCGCCGGAATTGTCTTGCTGGCGAGCGCCGCTTTCGCGGCTGGCGAGGGCCGTAAGGACCTTCGCTATATCGTCGGCCCGCACGCTGCCGTTTCCATTACCAACGAATACGGCCCAATCTCAGTGAAGCCGGGCGCTGCCAATCAAGTCTTAGTCACGGCAGTAACCCATTCAGGTAAAGTGGAGATTGATCAAACTCAGCGAGGCAATCGAATCGATGTTCTCTCTCATCTGCTGCCTGGCGCAGACCAGGAAAGCGGCCGGGTAGATTACGAGGTGCAAGTCCCGCCCGATGCCAGCCTCATGCTTCGTTCCACGACCGGCCCGCTGCATGCCGAGAAACTGCGTGGCGACGTAACCGTTGAGGGTGCAACCGGTACTGTCGACGTCCGCGATATCAGCGACGCACACGTGCATATCAAGACGTTAAAGGGTCCTATCACCTTAACTAACATCCATGATGGACACGTTGAGGTTACATCCGTAAGTGGCGAAGTAATTATGGACTCCGTAACCGGTCCTCTTGTACAGGTAAACTCGACCAGCGGCCGTATCCGCTACGACGGCGACTTCGGCAATGCTGGGGAATATCGCCTTGCCAGCCATACCGGCGATATCGAAGCTACCGCTCCGGATGACGCTTCCATCGAAGTAATTGCCCACTCGGTGAGAGGCAAGGTCGAAAACGATTTCCGCCTTCAGCCAAAACACACCCCCTTCACCATAAAGGCGGGGAGTGCCTTCGCAGGTACCATGAACAAGGCCGCATCGTCGGTCAAGTTGTTTTCCTTCAGTGGTAAAATCCACCTCAAGAAACGCTGAAAAGTAAGCTAGGCGGTGCGTAAGTCTGCCGCTGCGGTGCGCGATCAACACATGAAGACCAGGGCGGGCGGGCAGCCTGAGGCAAAAGCTTTGGCACGTCCACCCGAAATACGCGCCGTCTTTCTGGTCGGCTTCATGGGCGCGGGCAAGACCAGTGTGGGCCGGGCCTTGAGCCGCCGGTTGGGCTGGGACTTTGAAGACCTGGATGATCGTATCCAGGCACGCGAGCAGCGCACGATCGAGGAGATATTTGAGCGCTCGGGCGAGGCTTACTTCCGCCGGGCGGAACATGAGGCCTTACGCGAACTGATCGTTGGACTGAGTTCTTCGCCGCGAGTGATCGCGTTGGGAGGCGGCGCTTTTGCACAAGCTCATAATGCTCGTTTGCTGGCGGAAGGGGGACTTCTAACAATCTTTCTGGATGCGCCGATAGAAGAGTTGTTCAGGCGTTGCCAGCAGGAACCGGTCGAGCGTCCCCTGCGCCGCGATTTGCAGCAGTTTCGGGAACTGAATGAGCAGCGCCGCCCATCCTATCTAAAGGCCGCGTTGAGGATTGAGACTAGTGGAAAAGATATCGAGATGGTCGCGGCGGAAGCCGCACGCTGCCTTGGTTTCGAGGAAAAAAATGCAACTCCAGGAGCGCCCTAACGTGAATGTCAGGATTTTCGTGGTACTCGGGACAATTTCATTGTTATTGTTCATTGCATTAGCTGCCGCGGCGCCTGCCAAAGAAAAAGAGCCAGCAGGCCAGAAGGTCGATAACGGCTCGTTTGGAGTATTTGTGAACGGTCGCCGGGTAGCGACTGAGACCTTTTCAATCGTCCAGAGCAACAATGGCAGTGTGGCCAATTCCCAATTCAAGACCGAGCCGGGAGCCGACCCGGCAGCCCAGTCCTCGCAACTGGAACTGACCGGAAATGGCGAACTGCGCCGCTACGAATGGAAGGAACTGAGCCCTGGTAAGGCGCAAGCAGTGGTTCTGCCCAACGATAATCTGCTGGTCGAGCGCTCTACAAATAATCCGCAGGACAAGCAGGAAGAACACCCGTTCCTGCTGCCAGCCTCGACAAGCATCCTGGATGACTATTTCTTCATCCACAGGGAGATTTTGGCGTGGAAGTATTTGGCCACCAGTTGCCGGCGGGACAAGGGTGAGCTTTCGTGTCCGGTACGCCAGCGCGCGCAATTCGGCGCCTTGAATCCGCACTCGCGCTCTTCCATGCTGGTCAGCATGGAGTTTGCGGACAAGGAGAAAGCTTCCATTCACGGCGTTGAGCGTGACCTGTATCGCCTCAATTTGAAAAGCGAAGCCGGAGACTGGCAACTCTGGTTGGATGATCAGTTCAAATTGTTGCGGATTCTGGTGACCGCAGACAAAACGGAAGTAGTGCGCGATTGAAGTGGTTTCTAGTTTCTACCTTTTGATTGCCGGCGCTGCAGATCAAACTAGAAACTAGAAACCGGAAACTGGATAGTTGTCCTTTATCGACCTACGCACGGCCCGCATTTTGACCACGACCCTACTGTTCGTGCTGGCGCTTGGGTTTCTATATGCCGCGCGGCGCACGCTAGTAGCATTTCTTTTCGCCATCTTTTTCGCTTATCTGGTTGATCCTGCTGTCTCGCGGGTTGAAAAGTGGGTGCGCGGCCGCGGACGCGCTATTGCCGCCATCTACGCCCTACTCGTGATTCTGCTGATTACGTTCTTCTTCTTCGTCGGGCCACGGATCGCGCATCAGGCGCAGCGTTTGAGCGAAGCCCTCCCCACGTTGTCCAGCGGCGATTCCTTCCAGCGTATCGCGGACAGGCTGGGGCAAGAGCATGGTTGGAGCCAGCCCACAATTAATCAGATCAAGGCATTTCTACTAGGTCACAAACGCGAGCTCAACAGCTTCGCGCAGCGAGCCGGAATCCGGTTGGCCGAGGTGGCGCAACAATCCTGGCTGCTGATCGTCGTCCCCATTCTGGCCGCTTTTTTTCTGAAGGACGCGCACTCCTTCAAAGAAGTGCTGCTGTCGTTTGTGAATTCCCGTCCCCAACGCGAGCTCGTGGAGGGCGTGCTCGGAGACTTGAACCAGATGCTGGCGCACTTCATCCGTGCCCAGCTCACGCTCGCTGCATTGTCCATGCTGGTCTATACCACTTTCATGGCATCAACGGGCGTTCCTTATGCGCTGGTGCTCGGTACGGCGGGCGGAATGATGGAGTTCATTCCAGTCTTAGGACCGCTAGTCGCGGCAGTTCTGATCATCGGCGTTGCCCTGCTGCTGAGTTATCCGCACTGGTTGATTCTGCTCATTTTCCTGGGCGTCTGGCGGATGGTGCAGGATTATGTAATCTCCCCTCGCATTATGGGCCGCAGCATGGAACTGCATCCCCTGGCTGCAATTTTTGGCGTTCTGGCCGGTGGAGAGATCGCCGGTGTCCTCGGAATTTATCTTTCTATTCCTATAATGGCGAGTCTGCGCATCGTCTGGCGGCGCTGGCGGCTCTATGCTGAAAAACGCCGCTTCGGCCCGCTCAACGAGTACTCATTCGGCGCTGAAATCACTCCAAGAACATAAAGCGGACCTCAGACATCGGACCGCAGCTTACCCGCCGTCAAATGAAGGCCTAACATAGGAGGTCCGAGGTCTGAAGTCTGAAGTCTGAGGTCTGACGTCCGAGGTCCAAAGTCCGAAGTCCGCTTCTATGCTCCTGCAGCCCTCTCCAGCTTCACATTGCGCAGGAACTCTGCCGCGGCTTCCGGCAAGACAGTGTTGATGAACATCCCCGAACCCAAT
>DAIMDJ010000261.1:1820-4568 GCA_036725905.1 Terriglobales bacterium | reverse complement strand
AGTATACGGATGGCCAACTGAAGTGGATTATTGACAACGGAATTTTCCCGTCAGGTATGTTTGCCAACAAGGGAATCCTGAATGACGATGAAATTTGGCAGATCGTCGCTTATGTTCGTCGCCTTCCACCGAAGGGCAGTCTGGGAGAGCGAGCCGTGTACAGCGCTGGAGGCAATTTGTAAAGATGCGAATCAGAAGATCGCACCGCTCACAGGAACCTTGATCTCTGGAAAATTCTTATCATCAGTTTCGACAAGAATAAATCCGTCAAGCTTTCCAGTTTTGATCCTCTCGGGATTCAGGGCAACATCAACTCGGAACGTCGAACTCTTGCCGTTTCTCGGATCTATTCTCACATCGAGTCCTTCTACAGTCGATCTGACCCGTGCAATGGCAAAGCTGCCCTCACGCTTCTTTACCAGGAAAGTCTGTGTTAACAACTCGCGTCTTGCCGGATTTTTCCGCAACTCATCTGCTGAAACCTGGCCAAAGTCGGCCACATCTGGATTCGCGTACAGGTCGGGCTTGACGAACAAATGTACTGGAATGACGATCTTGCGCAGTTTCGGATCACTCGTCGCGAGCGCTAGCTGTTCGTCATAATGGCCCGGCGAAGCGGTGGCCGGGATCTTTGCTGTAAGCTCGAAGATCTTGCCGGGTTCGACTGTGGTAACCGACGCAACAAAGTGATCGCTGGTTACGGGTTCGAGCGAAATCGCTACGGGCTTCTCTTCATTGTTGACGATCCTCAGCCGACGTTCGTTCTTCTCTCCCTGAAAGGCACTGAGAAAGATCGCAGGAAAGGGCAATAGTTCAAGCGGGGGTTTAACAACTGCCTTCACTAACAACGTCGCCACTGGTTGGGAGGCGCCATCGAAGTGCACGATGGCCTCTTCCTCCATTTCTCCGGTCACGTGCGAAGTGTCCCACTGGAGCGTGATTTTGCCTTCACCGCCCGCTGTGATAAGGGGGCGAAATCTTGCCGTCACTCCTGGCATGGCCAATTCGACACGCTCAATCGTGACAGGCGTAACGCCTTCGTTCCTGACAGCAAATACATGGGTGACTATTTCACCCTGCTTCACTGTTCCAAAGTCATAGGCCTGCTCTGGGAAGACTGCTGAGCCGGCACCATACGCTGGAGCGCAAATGCACAAGACCACGACAAGCAAATGCAATCGAAACATGGCGATTCAACCTTGAGATAGCCAGGAGGGCCAACTTGCGTCGGCCCCCTTAGCCGGAGCGAGCGTTAGAGGAGATAGAACCGGAGCTGAAGCAGTCTCAGTCCGCTATTGGCGTACTGCCAGAAGAAATCGTAGAACCCTCCCGAGAATAGTGCCACTCGTTGATACGTCAGTCCGCCATCGAAGCTTGCGTAGATCGACGTCAATTCATTGGTGACGTTGGTGAACGTCTGTTTGCCCTTTCCACGAACAAGCATGACATTCTCGCTGGAGCAAACCACTTCTCCGGTGGTGGGATCGGTCGCACATGTAGTGACAGTTACTGAACCGCCCGGCTTGCCAAGAGCGCGAGCCCAGACCTCATAGGACGCCGACACCGTTCCGGCGGCGCAGGTAATATCCGCGGGAATGTTCGTATTGCAGGGCAACTGAAATACAGCGCCCTGGCTCTGGATTTGATTCCCAGAGCAGTCATATGCGGCATCGAACGCGTTTCCATCACAAACCTGGAAGTCGCCCTGGGTGAGATAAATTTTGCTGGTTACAGCCGAATTCTTGTTTCCGAGTGCCACAAAAATCGTATGGCGGTCGGAACCTGTCAGTGGATCGGTTTTTGGATTTTCTACGCCGATGATGTTGAGGTTGTAGTGCGCACCGTTGGGGGCGCCATTGCCAGTTTGCGTAAAGCCAGGTGTGGCGAATGCGAGGACTAGGAGGAGAAGCACGCAAAAACAGGTACGTTGCATTTGTCACCTCGTTTGGGGATCCACAACTTGCGTGGCTGACCGATAGTGGCGATGCAAACTTTAAAATGGTAGTCAACGAATAGATACGTCACGGAGGTGCATGTCAGGCCCGAAAAGGGACACCTGCGCAGATGTCCTAGAACCGGATTGCCTCGTCGCGTCAGGTCGCAGGCAAACTATCGCGCGGCGGTTTGCCCGGTTGCAATTGGAGCAGGAGAGCTAAAGCAATCGGCAAAAGCGTCGGAGATCGTGTAGCGCATCACATCTTCGTATTTCGATCCCAGAAAATTTCGCAGCCGGTCGGTGTTCATGATGTATTCGCCCGTCATGTAGGGAGCAGCCTCGGGCGGAATGGCTGAAATTCCAGCTTTCCACAAAAATTTCAATACTCTGCGAAAAAGCGATTTAGTGGGCACACGAAAAAGTTTGGCCTGCGCCATCCCAATGCATTGTTCGAACGTCAGCGGCTCACCCCTGCCGGCGACATTCAAAATAGTCAGCCGCTGCGCTTCTGGCTCGGTCTTCCGCAAGATGAAAGCAATTAGCCGCGCAATATCGTCGACATGGACGAACTGTATGCGATTCTCCAAATACTCTCTTCCATACGGCAGCATGCACGGGAGGCGCTTGTCTTTTTCTCGCATGCGTTGCGCGCGGTTGCTGCGGCCGTTTGGCGTGCCGCGAAACGAGCCAACTAAATAATTCTGTACGCTGGCTCCCGCAAAGATATGCGGACGCAGCATGTAAACACTGCATCCCCGCAATGACGGCGCGCGCTGCTGCACCACGCGGTCAGATTCCATCTTGTGAATCGC
>DAIMDJ010000261.1:0-1720 GCA_036725905.1 Terriglobales bacterium | reverse complement strand
AACATTGAAGTCGGCCAATTGCGGCAGAAGTCGAAGGCCGAGATTCCCGGAGATTCCCGTGACCAGAACCGTTGGTTTCGTTTCGCCCATTTACTTCGGACCAGATTCAGGAACCTTCGCCGGCGGCTTGACTGCTCCGGGCTGGGCTGGCGTTTGCTGGGGCCCTGCAGATCCCTCGCCGAAATATTTTTCATCGAGCACCGGGTTGGATAACTGCTGGACTGCTTGCATCGAATCCTGCATTTTCTGCTGGCGCAAAGCATTGTGAATCTCTTCGTGCACCTTTTCGAGCGGCAACGTATCCTTTTCGCCGACCTTATAAACAAAATATCCGTTCGGGCCGGAGATGAGTTGTGAAACTTCGCCTGATTTCAGATCAAATACGGCACCCTGATCGGCCGGCAGACTGCTGCGCCGTACTTTACCCAGCTTGGTGCTGGGAGGATTCGCTTTAAGGCCGCCTGTGGTAAACGCCTCTTGCTGCAGTTTGTCGAAGTCCTCGCCGGATGCGGCGCGGGTATGCAAGGCTTCGGCTTCCTTCTTCATCGCTTCGTCAGCTTCGTCCTGGTGTTTTTTGGTCTCTTCATCACTCAGTTTTTCTTTAGGTGGTTCCAACTGCTTGCTGTGGGGAATAAAAAGCCGCTGCAAGTCGGCCTCTTGATACGCCGCGTCGTTCTTTTTGTAGTTGTCCTGAATCTCGCTTTCCGGGATTTGCGTGGCCTTCTCTTGCAGGTCTTGTCCCAGCACTTGCGCTAGCACCTGCATCCGCCCGATCTTCATGAGCTCTTCGTAGTGTGGTCCCTTATCCAGGCCCATCTTGCGTGCTTCGTGCGCCATGACGATTAGATTGGCATATTTCGTAGCCACTTGCCGGCGGGCATTCGCGGGGATTTGCGGTGCAACCGCATTCAGCAACCTTTCGAACTCGGCGCGCGTGACCACGGTTTTACAATCTGCCGATTTGGCTGCCTCCGCTGTTGCGTTGTCGCAAACGTTCTTGATGGTAATGACCGGTGCGTCAGGTGGAACCTGCGCGGCCTCGGAAGCTTTCGCAGCGGGTCCAGTAGTCTCGGCTTTCGGGGCGGCTGGTTTCTGCGGGGTGGCGGGCTTTGGGCTCGAGGTCTGACCCCAGGCCAAAGCGCACAATAACAGACAGACCAATGCACGATAAAGCATAAGTTTGGAAGTCTCCAGAAATATATGGAAGGTACTTGCAGAATCGTAGCACAGATGCGGAGCTCAGTCCTCGAATCCCCCGGCATTTAAAGTGCGGCAGCTATAATTCCGCTATGTCCGGTTCCCCGGCCCTTTACGGCTCCGAGTCGATGCGCGCTGAGAAGCGCGGTGTTGCCGGGAACTCGGTTTTGGCGGCAATTGCAGTTACGACTTTGAAGATAGCCGTCGGATTAGCTACCGGGAGCTTAGGCATTCTCTCCGAAGCCGCACATTCGGGACTTGATCTAGTCGCGGCAATCATCACCTTATTTTCAGTGCAGGTTTCAGACAAGCCCGCCGATGCCGATCACCAGTATGGGCATGGCAAAGTCGAAAATTTCTCCGCCTTCATCGAGACCGGGTTGCTGTTGCTGACCTGTATTTGGATTGTCTATGAAGCTTTTAAGCGCCTCTTCTTCCACCATGTAGAAATCGAGCCTAGCCTCTCCGCCTTCCTGGTTATGTTCTTCTCCATGATCGTGGATTACTGGCGCTCGCGGGCCTT
>DAIMDJ010000260.1:0-4597 GCA_036725905.1 Terriglobales bacterium | reverse complement strand
TTGACGATGAAGCTGTGCTCGCAGCAGTAATGAATCTTCATCTGCGCATCGTGTCCATGTCGCGGGAAGAGACGCGCCTCGACTCTGGTATGGACGAGCTTTTGCACCAGCTCCTGTCGTGTGCGCGCAAAGCCATCAAACAAGCTGGCATCAACGAGGAATCGCTTCTCGGAATCGGTGTCGCCGGATCGGGGTTAGTGAACAGCCGGGAAGGCACGATGCTGATGTCTTCCACAATTGAGTTTCTTAACCAAGTGCCGCTCCGGCATATTTTCGAAAAGATGTTTCCAGCCCCTGTGATGATCCTGAATCTCGCAGGCGCCAAAGCCGTGGCAGAGAGGACCCTCGGCGCTGGCGCGATGGCGGATGACATGATTTACGTAGAATACGGCAAGACTGGAATCGGCGCCGGGATCATCAGCAACGGAAAACTGATGCATGGCGCAAGGCATGCCGCCGGTGAACTGGGGCACACGCACATGATCGAGGAGGGGCCTGCCTGCAAATGCGGAAGCTTCGGCTGCCTGGAAGCGATCGCTGGAGCAGCCGCGATCCAAACGAGAATCCAAAAAGCCATTGCGGATGGAGGTGGCTCTGAAGTCTTGGCGCTCGCCGGCGGCAATCCTGCGAACGTTTCCGGATGGATGATTCTGAGCGCAGCAAAAGCCGGCGACAAGGCTTGCGCCGCCATCGTTGAGCAGGCAGCGAATTACCTGGGACTGGGCCTGGCCAACCTCGTGAATCTCTTCAATCCTTCGGTTCTGGTTCTCGATCAGCGGCTGAAGCTTGCAGGACAAGGTCTGCTCGACCAAGTGATCAAGGTAGTGAAAAGGCAGGCCTTGAGCTACTCAACGAAGAACATGCCCATCCTTTTCGGAAAATTGAGTGAAGCTAGCGTCCTGGGAGCCGGCTCGATAGCGTTGGAAAAACACTTCGAAATCCCCACTTTGAAACCACCGCGATTCATGATCGAGTCCCTTTCCAGATTGTCCCGGCGCGGCACGCAAATCGAGAGTCCACCTGAGGGATCTGAAGCGGCCTAGAATCTTTGCTGCGGAGGCATCGCTCTGAATGTTACGCCTAACTTCGGATGCTGCGGCCGGTTCCCTGACGGATCGTGACGATTCGATCTGCTTGAATCTTGTCCCACGCTTCCTGCTGCCCGTCGGGCCAGCAAACAATTAGATCTTCAATCTTCGGATCTTCTCCCAGTCCGAAATGAACGCGGGCGTCGTTCGCACTCAGGTAGCTCGAATCCGTATGCGCACGACGCAGGAGTTTTCTCCCCTTCTGTCGCAGCTCAACCAGCGCGCCAATCCCATAGCGATTCCCGTGATTTGCCTCCAACCGAACAACCAGCCAGTGGTTGCGATTCAAGGAACGACTCTGATTCAGCAAAAGCCGCAGCGGGCCGTTGTTATTCGCTACCACAATATCTACGGCTCCATCATTATCAATGTCTCCGAATGCCGCGCCGCGGCTCACTTCAGTCGCGGCAAACGCCGGGCCTGCGACTCCCGTCATCTCCCGGAATTTCTTCCCTTCACCCTCGTTGTGAAACAGCTGATTCGGCTGGCCAAACGGGTACGCGCTTCCCCGCAATGATTCGAGTCGATTCACTGCGCCGTTGGCGATAAACAAGTCAAGGCGGCCGTCATTGTCGTAGTCAAACCATTCCGTGCCAAAACCCGTGTAGGGAAACGTCGGCAGCAGCAGCCCAAATTCCGCTGAGGCATCATTAAAGTTTCCATGACCATCGTTGACGTAGAGGTTGGCGCCTTCATTGGTCAAATTGGTTTTGAAAATATCCTGGTCGCCGTCACCGTCAAAATCGCCCGCAGCCACGCCCATGCCTGCCTGCGGCAGCCCATCGACGCTATATGCCGTCCCCGACAGCAGGCTCGTCTCCTTAAACGTTCCGTTTCGCTGGTTGATCCAGAGATGAGCGGCGGCGCCGTCATTGGCGACGTAAATGTCCGGCCACCCGTCACTGTTGAAATCGGCGCAAACGATCCCGAGACCGGGGCCCACAGCGGCGGCAATTCCCGCCGCTTCGGTGACATCTTGAAACGTCCCATCGCCGCGATTGTGGAACAGGCGCGCCGGCACCGGTTGGTACATCTTCGGCGTGCAATAATCCCGCTCACCGGTCGGCGCATAGCAGTGCTTGTTTCCCCTTACGGTGAAATCCAAATAATTCGCAACAAAAAGGTCGAGGCGCCCGTCGCGGTCATAATCAACCCACGCCGCGCTCGTGCTCCAGCGCGGGTCATCCACACCGGCCTTTGCCGTCGCGTCGGTAAACGTGCCGTCGCCATTGTTGTGATAGAGAACGTTGCTCCCGAGATTCGTGACGTAGAGGTCTTGGAAGCCATCATTATCATAATCTCCGATCGCGACCCCCATGCCGTAGCCGACATGGCCGACTCCAGCTTTTTCTGTGACATCCACGAATTTGAGCTTTCCGGTCTCGCTAAGCAGATTCTTGAACAGGCGGTTGCCCGGCCTCCATCCCGGCGCAGGGGGAAACTTCGCGCGCCGCGCGTCTTGAGTAGGATCGAACGTCGTGCCCTGAATCACATACACATCCAGGTCGTCGTCGTTGTCGTAATCGAAGAGGGCTACACCGGCGCCCATGATTTCCGGCATGTAGTATTCGCCGTTAGCGCCCGTAAAATGGTGGAACTTCAGCCCGACTTCCTCGGCGACTTCGCGGAAGAGTGGAACCTGCGAAGGAAGGTCGAAAACGGGACTGGCAAGCTCGTTTGCTGCACACGCTAGCCCCGAGAGCAGGACCCCCAGAAAATCGCGCCGTCCAAATCCGTTTCGTTGATGCGCAGCTTGGAATAGATTCCTTGAATACCGCTTTGGCATCTTCACTGCGGCGTTCCCGGTGCTTCTAGGGCGCGCAGATCGCGCTCGATGCTGGTGAGCAGGGCAGACTGGCCACGCGCTGCCGCACCATCCCGTGCCTGCCGAATATAGCGCAGGGCGTTTTGACGGTCTCCGGACCGCGCGAACGCCGCACCCAGCGCATAGACATATCGCGGCGAGTTCTCATCCTCTGGCTCAATCGTCTTTTCCAACTCCTGAATTCCCTCCAGGTATTTTTTCTGATTCACCAAAATTCGCCCCAAATTGAAGTGCGCCTGGCGGTCAGCAGGTCTATTCTCGATGGCTTTCCGGTATTCCGCCTCCGCTTCAGAAAAACTGCTTCGGCGCTCCAGAAGATATCCGAGGTTGTTGTGCGCGCCCGAGTAATAAGGATTGATTTCGATGGTTTTCCGGAAAGGGTCCTCCGCCAATTGAAATTTGTCGGTGCTCAAAAGAAGCACTCCGTAATTATAGAAGCTCTCCGCCGAATCTGGATTGAGGCGAATGGCCGTGCGATAATGCTCCTCCGCCTTCTCGAATTGACCTAACCGCCCGTACAATTCGATCAAGTTGATATGCGCCTGGACCAATTGTGGATCGATTTCCAGCGCCTTCTCGTGCGCGGCCGCCGATTCCTCTAACTTCCCTTGTTTTTCCAATTCGGCGCCGTATTGCACCTGATAGGTTGCGCTCCGATTGAGAGCGTGGACCTCAGCCAGCAGCGGATCCCCCGCCGGAGGGACTCCAACCTTGTTCTTTTCATAGAGGTGAAGCTGCTCGCCCGCTTGGTCCGCTTTTCCAAGCGCGCGATACGTCAACGCTAGAGCGTAACGCGCGGCGCCAAACTCCGGAAACAATTCAGTCGCCTTGCGATAAGCCACAGCCGCGCCCGCAAGGTCGCGGCGTGCAGCTCGGACCCGCCCCAAACCGTAGTAAGCGTCGGCGTTATCGGGGTGCTGCTCCACAATATCGGCATACAATCTTCCGCTGGTGTCCCATTCCGCGGAGGCAAGCAGACAGTTGGCGAGTCGCAATTTTGCGGGGAGATAGTCGGGATCAATGTGCAACGCCAAGCGAAGAGTGGAAGCGGCCCCGTCGCACTTGCCCTGATCCGCTTCAACAACTCCCAGATAATAAGCCCACTGAAGAACGTCGGGTTGGAGTTGCCCGGCGCGCCGATAACACACGGCTGCTTCTTGTAACAAGCCGTAAGTCTGGAGAACCATACCTAGCCGTCCGCTCGCGGCGGCGTCCCCTGGATGGCTGCGAGCGTAGGAGTAAGCTTCCCCAATCTGCTCCTGGATGCCGGGAGAGAAATTGTCAAGACTCAGGCGAGGCAACTCTGGAACAGCGGGAGTGTTTTGAGCCCCCCAACTGGAGGAAGCGAAGACTAGAAAGAAGATCAAACATAGCGCCTTTCGCATCACGTCTTCTCCACGTTTGCAGGCCGCCGAGCCTGTCTGGCGGAATCACACGGGTCGCTCAGACGCAAGGGCTTGTCAGTGGTCGGGGAAAAAGGGGAAAAGCCTGCGAATCTCTTCTTCGCTTGGCTGATGGCCGTATTCCGTGATTTCAAAAGCCTCCACATGCTGAATCTGATCCGCGTGTGCACCGTACCGCTTCTGCAAAGCTTCCCGCCACTTGGGCTGGAGCTTTCTCGACGCCAACGGCCCCGCCGCGAGCCATTTCTTTCGCTCCGCGGGATCCTTCGGCACTTGCTCGA
>DAIMDJ010000259.1:0-4604 GCA_036725905.1 Terriglobales bacterium | reverse complement strand
GTCTTCACATTCGGACAGCAATCAGGCGAGTCCTCCTCGCGCGCCCACTCGAAACCCACGCTGCCGCCGAAAGTGCAATCCAATTTGGGCGCTCTCGCTGATGACATCTATCGCAACGCCTCTTTCGGATTCACCTACAGACTGCCCTACGGCTGGGTGGATCGCACCGCTGACATGCGGGAAGGTGACGATCCCGGCAAGCTGCTGTTACTCGCCGTCTTTGAGCGCCCGCCTGAAGCAACCGGCACCACAATCAATTCTGCCGTGGTAATTGCCGCAGAAAAAGTTTCGTCGTTTTCCGGCCTGAAGACCGCCTCCGATTATTTCGGACCGATCACCGAGCTGGCTACCGCCAAAGGTTTCTCTGTGCTGAATGAGCCACACGATTTTGTCGTCGGGACAAAGCACCTGGTCCGTGGCGATTTCAGCAAGCAGCGCGGTTCACTGACCATGTATCAGGCTTCGCTGGTCACTCTGGAGAAGGGTTACGGAGTTTCGTTCACGTTTATCGGCGGCAGTGAGGATGAAATTGAAGAATTAATTGAGAAGCTCAGTTTCTCTGGGGGCAAGCAGCCGCAGTCAAGATGAGCGGTGTAGGCGCGGGCGTCCTCGCCCGTGCTCTTCTTACTCCAGCGGTTCCGGCTGGAGCGCAATATCCTTCTCGCCGGCGGCTTTCTTTTCGCTGTATTTCTTCACCCATGCCTCCCAGCTTTTGCCGGCAGCGGTGTCGCGGCCAGTAAACGCGAGGGCGGCGATATCGGAATACGCAATCGAGATTTTCTGAGACGAATCCTTGGGATAGATCCTTACGAGGGAGTCAGCCAGCGTCGACCCGCTGCGCCGGTCGAACAGATACCCTTCAATCTTCGTGCCGTCTTTGCGAGTGATGGTGATATCGCCGCGATAGTCGAACGCTTTCTCAAGGGCACTGCGAATTTCCTGCTCGCTGGCGAACTCGGGGATCCAGCCTTCGAGTTTCTCGTGTCCCCAACCCGGTACGACTTCGAGCGTATCTGGATTGAGCGGATTCGGCTGCTCCGCTGACTCCTGGGGCACGTGTCCCGCAGCCTTGCCCGTCACGCCCGCGTCTCCTCCAGCGATTCGCTAGGCGCAGCAATCTGGACCAGCGGATGCGCCGGAGCAACAGGCTCATCCAGCAGCCTCAAGGCGCCAGCATCGGGATACCGCGAGAACGTAGCCTTCACGGTGGCCAAAAAACCGCTCAGCGATCCGAACGTATCGTTTACCGCAGAAGCTTCGTACCCGCTGTGCACCATGCAATTCACGCAATGGGGATTGCCAGACTCCGTCCCGTAGTTGGCCCACTCGGTCTCGCGAATCAGCTCATCGAAAGTTTCGGCGTATCCATCCTGAAGCAGGTAGCAAGGCTTTTGCCAGCCGAAAATGTTGTATGTCGGCATGCCCCACGGCGTGCAGGGATAATGCCGCTTACCCATCAGGAACTCGAGAAACAACGGCGAAAGATTGAAACGCCAATCGGGCTTGCGATTAGAAAGAATCGCGCGGAATAGCCGCCGCGTGCGCGCCCGCCCCAAAAAATGCTGCTGGTCGGGCGCCTTCTCGTAAGAATATCCGGGTGAGAGCATCATGCCTTCAACACCCAGCTCCATCATCTCGTCGAAAAATGCGCGAACGCTTTTCGGATCTGCGCCGTCGAACAAAGTCGTGTTGGTGGTCACGCGGAAGCCGCGCTGCAGCGCCTCGCGAACGGCATCAACGGCAATGTCGTACCCACCCTCGCGGCAGACGGCAAAATCGTGGTGCTCGCGCTGGCCGTCCAAATGAACGCTGAACGTGAGGTATTTCGTGGGCTTGAAGAGATGAATCTTCTCCTTCAGTAGCAACGCATTCGTGCACAAATAAATATATTTCTTTCGCGCAACCAATCCTTCGACAATCTTGTCGATCTCGGGATGCATCAACGGCTCGCCGCCAGGTATTGAAACCACCGGCGCGCCACACTCATCCGCTGCCTTGAAGCATTCTTCGGGCGTGAGTTGCCGCTTCAGGATGTGCGCCGGATACTGAATCTTCCCGCACCCCGCGCACGCCAGATTGCAGCGGAACAGCGGCTCCAGCATCAGCACCAGCGGATACTGCTTGCGCCCAGCCAACTTCTGCCGGATCACGTACGAAGCCACCGTCCACATCTGCGAGACAGGAACACTCATGCTGCGGATAGGTCTCCTCTCGGTATGCTAACAGGGCCTAGGCCGATTCGTCCTCTCCCAGGTAGCTGATCCGTACAGGTCACGTAGGCCCGGACGCCCTCGTCCGGGCGGGTGAGGGCACCCGCCCCTACGTCTGCGGGACCGATTTACCTCCTCGATTCTGGGATCGAAAAACCCGCCTCTGTATGGTACAATTAAACGTAAGTTCCGATGCCATAAATGCCAGTAATTTCAGTAGTTTGAAGTGGGTTGGGTACATCGGAAAAGCGTGCCGGAGAGCGCTCAACTCCGGCTTCTCCACGGAGCTGAATGGCCACGAAAGAGATCACAACTTCCATCGTCGAAACTAAAGCAAAAAACGGGAAGCTCGCTGCCATTAATGGCGGCAACGGCGACTATACCGCAGACTCGATCAAAGTGCTCGGCGGGATGGAAGCCGTCCGCAAGCGCCCGGCAATGTACATCGGTTCGACGGGCGAGCTTGGCCTTCACCATCTTGTTTACGAAGTCGTGGACAACTCTGTCGACGAAGCGCTCGCCGGATTCGCTGACAAGATCGAAGTCACTATTCACCTGGACAATTCAATCACCGTAATCGACAACGGCCGCGGCATTCCTGTCGATTCCATGGACATCGACGGCGAAAAAATTCCAGCCGCCGAAGTTGTAATGACCAAGCTGCACGCCGGCGGAAAATTCGATTCCTCAACTTACAAAGTCTCCGGCGGATTGCACGGCGTAGGCGTGTCCGTCGTAAACGCGTTGAGCGAGGAACTCGAGCTGGAAATCTGGCGCGACGGTTTTACCTGGGAGCAGACCTACTCCAAAGGTGAGCCTACCAGCAAGCTGAAGAAAACTGGCGCCGTTAAAGCAAAGACCGGAACTAAGGTCCGCTTCTTGCCAGACAAATCAATCTTCACCGTCACCGAATATAACTTCGATACGCTCGCCCAACGCCTGCGCGAGTTGGCCTTCCTCAACAAAGGCCTGCTGATCACACTCACCGACGAACGCACTACTGACCCCAAAACCGGCGAGGCGAAAGCAGTCGAGTTCAAGTACAACGGCGGCATTGTCGAATTTATCAAGCACCTGAACCGCGGGAAGCAGGTTCTTCACGAGAAGCCGATCTACATGGAAGCCGAGCGCGGCGGCGTCGCGATGGAGATCGGGCTGCAATACAACGACGGCTACTCTGAATCGGTTTTCAGTTTCGCCAACAACATCAATACCGTCGATGGCGGTTCGCACCTCTCGGGCTTCCGCATGGCGCTGACGCGCACAATCAATTACGCCGGCCAGCAGATGGGCCTGTTCAAAGACGTAAAAGAGAATCTCACCGGCGATGATGTCCGCGAAGGTCTGGTCGCGGTCATCAGCGTGAAATTATCGCAGCCGCAGTTCGAAGGGCAGACCAAAGGCAAGCTGAATTCGGATATCGCCGGAATCGTGCAGGCATTCGTAAACGAGCGCCTGGGGGCGTATCTAGAGCAGAACCCGACTGCCGGACGAAAAATTATCAACAAGGCGATCGAAGCCGCCCGCGCGCGCGAAGCTGCCCGCAAGGCCCGCGACCTCACCCGCCGCAAAGGCGCGCTCGATGGTGGAGGTCTTCCGGGCAAACTGGCCGACTGCTCCGAGCGCCAGCCGGAACGCTGCGAATTGTTCCTGGTTGAAGGCGAATCCGCAGGCGGAACCGCAAAGCAGGGACGCAACCGCCGCTTCCAGGCAATCCTCCCGCTGAAAGGCAAAATTCTAAACGTCGAAAAGGCCCGCTACGACAAAATGCTTGGCCACGAAGAAATTCGCGCCATGATTACGGCGCTCGGCACCGGTATTTCAAAAGAAGATTTCGACGCCGCCAAGCTGCGTTACGGCAAAGTCATCCTCATGACCGACGCCGACGTGGACGGAAGCCACATCCGCACTCTGCTGCTCACGTTTTTCTTCCGCCACATGCAGGAACTGATCAAGCGCGGCAACGTCTTCATCGCGCAGCCGCCGCTCTACTCGATCAAAAAGGGCAAGACGCAGCAGTACATCAAAGACGATCGCGACTTTGTGAAAGTGATGGTCAAGCGCGCAGCCGACGGCCTGATCGTCCGCTACGGTGAGGGTGCCGCGAAACTCGAAGGCGCCAATCTAACTAAATTCATCACAGTGCTTAACGAATACCTTACCTTCTTCGACAAAGTTGACAAGCGCCTGCGCGACGAAAAAGTTGCCGACCTTCTTCCCAAACTCGACCTCTCCAAGCGTGCCGACTTCGAGGGCGATAAGAAGTCCGCGCCAAAGAAAATCGAAAAACTGGAACGGGAACTAAAGAAAATTCAGAAAGAGCGGCAATTCAAGGAAGTCGAGAGACGCTTTGACGAAGAGCACAATCTCTGGGAAGTGCGCTACGTCAATTCG
>DAIMDJ010000258.1:0-4607 GCA_036725905.1 Terriglobales bacterium | reverse complement strand
CTTAAATCCCTTGTCGCCGGGGTATACAGCCTCCGATCGAGGAGCCATTGAGCCCCAACCTTCCCAACTGATCTCGTAGCCAAAAATCTTTCTCAAGTCATCGAGCGCAGTCCCCGGATGAGCTGCCAAGTATTTTTCGGCTATTAAAGGTGCAAGATCTTCACCCAGTTTTCGGAGGCCTAGGTCCAAGGTGTGCGCGAATCTCTGCTCTTCAGCCAACACCGCCTTCGAGACCCGGCCTGCTGTTTCCTTCAACTCCGGATACGCGTCCTGCATCAGATCGCGAACCGCAAAGACCATTTCATGAAGAAAAGGTTTCGTCTGTCCGAGCAATCGTCCATGCGTGATGGCTCGACGAATGATCTTCCGCAGCACATACCCGCGGCCTTCGTTCGACGGCAGCACACCATCGGAAATCAGAAAAGTCGCCGCGCGGGAATGATCAGCAATCACTCGCAGGGAAGCAGCGGATTTCTGCTCGGATGGGCGGACGAGGGCGTCCGCCCCTACGTGGTTCGTGCCGCTGCTTGCGTAGGGGCGGGTGCCCTCACCCGCCCGGCGGAGCGAAGCTCCGCTACTAGTTTTAGAGATTGCTGCCGAGCTGCGCTCGGCCTGGACGGGCGGGACGCCCGTCCCTCCATGGGCATCGCTTGCCCCCGGGCGGACGGGGGCGTCCGCCGCTACGTGGTTTGTGGCAGTAATTGCGTAGGGGCGGGTGCCCTCACCCGCCCGGCCGGGTCGAAGACCCGGCTCCACATTTCCTGTGCTAGTTCCCGTCAGTTCGGCTGCTCTCTCAATCAACGGCACAAACAAATCCGTCTCATAATTCGAGATCACGCCCTGCAGCACCGCCGTGACGCGCTCCAGTCCCATGCCGGTGTCAATTGAAGACTTGGGCAGCCGCTTGTATCCGAACAAGGTGCCATCTGGAACTCTTGGCTGGCGATCGTATTGCATGAATACCAAGTTCCAGATTTCAATGTACCGACCGCAGTCAGAAGGGCAAGGGAATCTGCACTCCGGAGCAGTCGTGCCGTGCCCCTGATCAGAAGCCACCGGACCCATGTCATAATGAATCTCGCTGCACGGCCCGCACGGCCCGGTATCGCCCATCTGCCAAAAGTTGTCTTTCATACCGAACGCATGAATGCGTTCTTTCGGAACACCAACATCAAGCCAAAACTGCTCCGCTTCGTTGTCCCGGGGAATCTCATCTAAGGGCGAGCCCTCAAAGATGGTCACGTACAGCTTGTTCTTATCAATACCAAACCAATCCTTCGCGGTGATCAGCTCCCACGCATATGCAATGGCTTCTTTCTTGAAGTAATCGCCAAACGAAAAATTCCCCAGCATCTCGAAAAACGTGTGATGGCGGTTGGTGAATCCGACATTTTCCAGATCGTTGTGCTTCCCGCCCGCCCGCACACACTTCTGGGAAGAAGTCGCCCGCGTGTAGTCCCGCTTCTCGAGGCCAAGAAAGACGTCTTTGAATTGGTTCATCCCCGCGTTGGTGAACAACAACGTAGGATCGTTATGCGGTACCAGCGATGAGGAATGGACGATCTTGTGCCCCTTCTTCTCAAAAAATTCGAGGAACTTCCGCCGGATTTGCAAGCCGGTAAGCATGAAATCTGAATTAGTTTGAAATTGATTCTAGCACCCGGTCTGGGCACCTTTACGATTTACAGGACCAGCAGAGAGGCTATAGCAACGCAGCCCGATGCCTGGATCTCCGTTGCGGAAATGCGACCAGAACGCCCAAACCCCGCCGAAGAGACGGGGTTTGCCAGCGGTCTGCAAGCCGCGCTGGTTCACAACGGCTTGTATCTTTTTCTTACACCTTCGGGGAGCGACTTGGTTCGAAGCCCCCGACCGATTCCTTTTTACCTACCGTACGGCAAGTTGAACATCACCGCTTACATCACCAGCGCCAAATTCTCCAATTCGTGCTGCAACACCGGCAGCGAGCACCCCGACATTTCCACCCGGCCGACCGCATCCAGAGCAGCCTGTGGCGACACGCCATAGCCCCGCCCCATCAGAAAGATCTGAAGGAGCTCAGCAGCCTCATGGGAATCGGCCAGACCTCCCTGTAAGAGATCGTTTCGCAATGCCGTCAGTTCGGTACTGGAAAATCTCTCTTTCTCTCTCGAAAATCTGTCTTTCTCTCTCATGGTCGTTCACCTCCGACCCTACCCCTTCTGACCATTAGACTCAGCAGGTGCCGCCTACGTTGCATGCAATTTGCTTGCCGCAACTGAACTTCACTGTAGAGAGCGATTGGAAATTCCGTTATCTCTATTAACCCTTTCCTGCAGTTTTAGTTGCAAGCAACCCGAGGCGGATCAGAGACGCGGAGACGGGCTAGATCGAGCACCAAGCGTTGACAAGATATGTCGTTGTGGGACACAGACGGGTCAGTGCCCGTTGCGACAGTCTCAAAGCGAGGCTCAGGAGGGCTCGGTGACAGCCTCGTCCACCAGCAGAATGGGAATGTCATCCCGAATAGGATAGACGCGGTGACACTCTCCGCACTTGAGGCTCTGCCCTTCGTCCTTGAGCGTGAGTGGCTTCTTGCAGACCGGGCAAACCAGCATGTCAAGTAAGTCTTGCGGAACCATAGGGGAATTCTCGAATGCCAATTGTCAATTGTCAAATGAGCCCAGCCAGTAGAGGCTCAGTTTCACTTGGTGCGTGGTTTGGCTTTGCGTTCTTGGCGGCAGTTCTTTGCGAGCTTTGCGGTAAAGAAGAACTTAACCGCGAAGAACGCCAAGGATTCGCAAAGGACGCAAAGCAAGTCCTTAGGCCAAAGGGGCAAACTGAGCCACTATCCAGCCAGGTAAATCCGTCAGCGCTCGGCAAAGTCAGCCACCTTTAAGATAGAATTTTTTCTGCGTACTTTCTGATTTCGAGGCGCCATGGCTGCCACGCTTCTCGACGGCAATAAAATCGCTAACGAAATTCGGGCAGAAGTTGCCGCTGAGGTGAGAACCCTCTCGGCAGCAGGAGTGCGTCCTGGCCTGGCTGTAATTCTCGTGGGCAAGAACCCTGCCTCGGAAATTTATGTTCGTGGCAAAGTAAAGAGCTCTGAGGAAGTAGGCATCTACAGCGAAAGACTCACACCTGCGGAGAACATTACTACCGACGAACTGCTCGAACTTGTGCTGGAACTAAACCACCGCGAGGAGATTGACGGAATTCTAGTGCAGCTCCCTCTTCCGCCACAGGTGGACTCTAAGAAAATTTTGATGGCTGTCGATCCAGCCAAGGATGTGGATGGGTTTCATCCTGTGAATGTCGGTTTTCTTTCCACGCAGCGGTCTGGCTTGGTGCCGTGCACGCCCGCCGGAATCATCGAGATTCTCAAACGGAGTGGCATTCCGATCGCTGGCCAGGAAGCCGTGGTGGTGGGACGCAGCGATATCGTCGGCAAGCCTGTTGCCATGCTGCTGATCAACGGCAACGCCACGGTCACCGTTTGCCACTCGAAAACTCGCGATCTTCCGGGTGTGTGCCGCCGCGCCGACATTCTGGTTGCAGCCATCGGCCGCGCCGGAATGATCACTCGCGACTTCGTGAAGCCGGGTGCCACCGTGATCGACGTCGGCATGAATAAGGTAACTGACCAAGCCGAGTTCGCGCGGCTCTTTGCCGGTAACGCCAAGCGCGAGGAAAGCTTCCGCGCCAAGGGTTCAACTCTAGTGGGGGACGTTCATCCTGAGGTCGCAGAAGTCGCAGGTGCGATCACGCCAGTGCCAGGCGGTGTCGGCCCGCTGACAATTGCCATGCTGATGTCGAATACCGTAAAAGCCGCCAAATTACGGCGTGGCAGCCGCGTGCCGGAACTCTCTCGCGCTTAAGATTCAACCGCCGATAGTGTTCTCGGCGACTTTTTACACTGAGGCAAGCTTGCTCAAAGTGGGCCTGACCGGCGGGATCGCCAGTGGCAAGTCGGCAGTCGCCGGGATGTTTGCCCAACTCGGCGCCCAGGTCATAAAGGCAGACGAGATCGCGCATCAGCTCATGCAGCCGGGGGAAGGGGTTTACGCGGAAGTTGTTCGTCACTTCGGAAAAGGCATCTTAAATCCGGATGGCACGGTCAATCGCCCGCATCTGGCGGAGATCGCCTTTGGCGGGGTTACCGGAAATCAGCCCTCGCGCGTCCACGAACTGAACCGAATCGTGCATCCTGCCGTAATTGAGAAGCAGGAGCAATGGCTGGAGGAAGCCGGCAAGCGCGATCCCAAAGCAGTTGCAATTGTCGAAGCCGCACTCATTTTGGAAGCTGGCGCAGCCAAGCGCTTTGACCGCTTGGTAGTCGTCACCTGCCGCCCTGAGCAGAAAGTCGAGCGCTGGGCGCGCCGCATGAACATAGAAGAAGAAACTGCGCGCCGGGAAGTCGCACGCCGAATGGCTGCACAACTCTCCGATGCCGACAAAGTCAAGGCGGCCGATTATGTGATCGACAATTCCGGATCATTAGATGAAACTTCTAAACAGGTTCGCTCTATATACGCGAGCCTCAGTGCCGAAGCCGGCAAACAGGCCTGACTTGGCATACACTGCTCCGAGTTGCAAACTGAGAACTGGCAACTAAGAACTGATAA
>DAIMDJ010000257.1:0-4617 GCA_036725905.1 Terriglobales bacterium | reverse complement strand
GTGCCCGCGCCGGAAGAACGTATCGTGATTTCGACACTTCAGAGGATCTATCGCCATTTCTATTTTCGTCTTTGTGATATGACAGATTTCGCTTCGCTCTTACAGAGCGGAGCGGTGAATTTCTCCGAACTTCGGCGCGCCGCTGATATTGGAGGAATCTGGGCGGGAGTCGCAACATTCCTGCTGCTGGTCGAGAAATACGCTGCTGAGTACGGCGGCAGTGTTGACATCCCTGACCACGTGGTTGCCTCCGCCTATTCGCGAGATGTTCGTGTTCATCCCAGAGGAGATTTTCTTCGCGTCCCTATGCTGCCTGCGGCGAGTCTTTATGGAACACAGTTGCTAAATGCGAGCCGCCATCGCGACCTGCGTGCGATGTGCCGCCTGCCTCTTCTGCCTCCTTTGGCGGTAACCGCTCTTCTCGCGTATCGGTTGACTGGCAGCGACAAAGGCGTTTGGTAACAATTGAATCTACGTCGAAACGTGTATGATTGAATACAGGATTTACCTGATGGATTCAGCGGTTGGATGACCGTAAACTATTGGTGCGACGAAGATAACAAGTAACGATACCCGATAGATCCCTGAGAGCACGGACTGGGCGGTTGACTGTGCCTGGCCTGTTACATCGGCCCTCATAAAGTAAAACAGACCAAAAATTTAGTGGCCTCGGGCTTCTTGGCGAAGTCCGAGGTGTTTTTCGCAACCAGGAAAGGGCATAAGTTCACAATGAGAATTGCACAAGTAGCGCCTCTTTATGAGAGTGTGCCTCCCAAAAAATACGGGGGCACGGAGCGGGTCGTGTCTTGGCTGACCGAGGAGTTGGTGCGGCTGGGGCACGATGTCACGTTATTCGCGAGCGGGGATTCCATGACCACGGCGCGCCTGGTCTCCGTCTGCGAAAATGCCCTGCGTCTGGACCCTAAGTGCACCGACCAGTTGGCGCATCACATGCTGATGCTTGAGCACGTCTTTAGCGAAAAAGATAATTTTGACCTGATTCACTTTCATATCGATTATCTGCATTTTCCGCTAAGCCGGCGCGAAAACCTAGTGCAAGTGTCAACCCTGCATGGGCGGCTCGACATTCGTGGTCTTGCCCCCCTTTATAGCGTGTACCGGGATATGCCGGTGATTTCGATCTCTGACGCTCAGCGCGATCCATTGTCATGGGCGAATTGGCAGGGCACGGTTCATCACGGGATGCCCAAAGACCAATATTCGCTCTGCAACACAACTGGGGACTACCTCGCTTTCCTGGGACGTATTTCTCCGGAGAAGGGAGTGCCACAGGCAATCGAGATCGCGAAAAGATCTGGCATGCCACTGAAGGTCGCAGCGAAGATCGACAAAGCCGATGCGGAATATTATCAAACAGTTATCAAACCATTGCTAAAGGATCCCATTGTCGAATTCGTCGGTGAAATCGGTTACCCGGAAAAAAATGATTTTCTGGGCAATGCTGCCGCTTTACTTTTTCCCATTCAATGGCCGGAGCCTTTTGGTATTGTGATGATTGAAGCGATGGCTTGCGGCACTCCGGTCGTCGCTTATCCTTACGGGTCAGTGCCGGAAGTTATCGAGGACGGGATAACCGGCTTCATTGTTCCCGATGTGGAGGGAGCGGTGCAAGCGCTGAAGAGCATCGAAACTTTCGATCGTGGGATGTGCCGCTGGCGCTTCGAGCAACGTTTTACAGACAAGCGCATGACGAAAGATTACCTGGCGATTTACCAACATGTGCTCAAAGGCAAGCCTGCGCCGATTGAGCTCTCTGACGGAGTTCTCAGTTGGACGAAGTTAGCGTTACCCAGCAGTACTACATAGCTACCCGCTACTCGCCGGCTGACGACCTCACGCGCGTCCTGAAATACGGCAAGATGTTCGCCGTATTTGATCGTCACGGGGACATTGGCTTCAGCGGACGCGGCGAGGAAGGCATTTTCTTCCAAGGCACCCGGTTCTTGTCAGAGCTGGTTGTGCACGTGTGGGGTGCGCGTCCCCTGCTGCTCAGCTCCACCATCCAGGCCGACAACCTTCTCTTTACCGCCGATCTCGCCAACGTGGATTTGCTGCGCGATGATGAAGTGAAAGTGCCGCGAGATACCGTCCACCTGCTGCGCTCAAAGTTTTTGTGGCAGGGCGTCTGCTATGAAGAAATCAAAATTGTGAATTACGGATTGTCGCCCTTAGTCATTCCGATGCGCATCGATGTTGGCGCCGACTATGCTGACATTTTTGAGGTCCGTGGGACTCGGCGTGAAAGGCGCGGCCACCGGCTGGATGATGAAATTCAGAAAGACGGGATGGTGCTCGGCTATGAGGGTCTCGATCACATCACCCGCCGGACGCGCGTTCAGTGTCATCCTGCTCCCAAGAGAATTTCCGGTCCCGAACTGCACTTCGAGGCCTCTCTGGATCCCAGAGAGAGCGCAGTTTTTCACGTGGCGATTTCTACATCTGCGACTCCCGGTCCGGAGTTTCGCTCGATTAGCCACTCCAGCGCGATGGCTGCGGCGAATGCTGAGATAAAAGCTGCATCGGCGAACCTATGCCTCATCACCAGCTCCAATAATCGCTTCAACGATTGGATTAAACGCTCGGCCGCTGATGTTGAAATGATGACGATTGGCAATCCGGAGGCGAACTATCCTTATGCCGGAGTTCCGTGGTTTAGCACGATATTCGGGCGCGACGGCATCATCACGGCGCTTGAAATGCTGTGGATTAGTCCGTGGATCGCGAAGGGAGTCCTGCAGTTCCTGGCTTCGACGCAGGCACTCGAATCTCAACCGTCGGTCGAGGCAGAGCCGGGAAAGATTTTGCACGAGATGCGCAAGGGCGAAATGGCGAACCTCGGTGAAGTCCCCTTCGGTCGCTATTACGGAAGCATTGATTCCACGCCGTTGTTCGTGATGCTTGCGGCAGCATATTACGAGCGTACTGGCGACCTCGGCTTCTTGAAACATCTCTGGCCGAACATCGAGATGGCGCTGGAATGGATGAATAGGTACGGAGACATTGATGGTGATGGCCTTATCGAATACACGCGGCATTCCACCAGAGGGTTAATCCAGCAGGGCTGGAAGGATTCGAACGATTCAGTGTTCCACTCCGATGGATCTCTTGCCGAGCCACCGATTGCGCTGTGCGAGGTTCAAGGTTACGTTTATGCGGCAAAGATGGCAGCCGCGCGTTTGAGTTCGATACTTGGGCTTGCAGAAAAATCTTCTGCACTCGAAGCCGAGGCCGAACGCGTGCGCGTGAAGTTTGAGGACGAATTTTGGTGCCAGGATCTGTCTACCTACGCCTTTGCTCTTGACGGACAAAAACGGCCCTGCCGCGTACGGGCTTCCAATCCGGGTCACTGTCTGTTTACGCAGATCGCCAGCCCTGAGCGGGCTCGGCTGGTAGCGCAAACATTGCTAGGCGAGGACTTCTTTACTGGTTGGGGAGTGCGCACGCTGGGATCGTCTGAAATTCGCTACAATCCGATTTCCTATCACAACGGGTCGGTGTGGCCGCACGACAATGCCCTCATCGCGAAAGGTCTTGCCAATTATGGATTCAAAGAATTGGCCGGACATATTCTGCTGGGCCTGCTCGACGTCAGCGGCGCGGTCGATTTACGCCGCCTGCCCGAACTCTTCTGCGGTTTGGATCGCCGCAAGGGTGAAGGCCCAACGTTATATCCGGTTGCGTGCTCTCCCCAATCCTGGTCCGCAGCCGCCGCTTTCCTCATTGTGCAGGCATGTCTGGGTATCTCTGTCGAAGCTGCGAATAAGCGAGTTGTTTTCGATGAGCCCTACTTGCCGCCTGGCATTCCACAGCTTTCGATCAAGAAACTTCAGGTAGGCGGCGGGAGTGTTGATCTCTTTCTTGAGCGCCAGCCGCACAAGGTAGATGTGGAAGTTCGCGACCAGCACGGCGACATTCAGGTTATTGTTCGATAGAGACAGTCTTTTCTTTTCAACCCTGATTTCTGGACGTTTTTCCTTACAAGAAGCTCCCACTCGACTTACGGGGTATACCGGATACCAGCCCAGCAGGGCCGCGGACTAGAGTTCGAAGGACTACATTTTTCGGAGGCATACATGACCAGAGCAGTAGCGATTCTCTCAGCCGCGCTGCTCGCCGCAACGCTTGGGGTGGCGCAAGACACATCTCAAAGCGGAACGACGGGCACTCAGAACACACCGAGTACATCGACGCCGAGTACGCCGGACCAGAGCAGTACTTCGAGCACGTCAAGCCAAGGCACAACATCCACAACTGACCAGAGCAGCCAGAGCACTCAGAACACGAACACCATGTCCTCTAGCGGTCAGAACACTACAATTCAGGGCTGCCTCAGCGCCTCCGCCATGGGCGACAACAACTTCACACTCACTCAAGATCAGACCGGAACCGTCTACACCCTGACGGGAAATACTGCGGATCTGAAATCGCATGTTGGGCATGAGGTTTCGATTAGCGGACAGGCAGTATCCGGCAATGCCGCGAGCGCTAATACAAGCAGCGGGGCACCGAGCAGCTCAACCGGATCGAGCGCCACCGCAAATGCCGGCGGCAATACTCTTCAGGTGAGCAGCGTCCAGATGATCTCTGATCACTGCG
>DAIMDJ010000256.1:0-4618 GCA_036725905.1 Terriglobales bacterium | reverse complement strand
TAAAACTGCGATTAATTCCTCCTGAACCGAGCATGAAATTTCGTTCAGGATTCACCGTCTACCGAGGATGGTTGGCCTGAGTACTGTGAGATTGGGAGCGATGGCTAGTGGCCAGTGGCAGCTCCACACGGAAAAGGCTGCCGCGACCCTCGGAGCTGCTGACGGTCACTCGGCCACTGTGGGCCATGCAAATAGAGCGGACAATAGACAATCCCAAACCGGTTCCGCCCATCTGCCGGGAACGCGTTTTATCGGCTCGATAGAAACGATCAAAGATGTGGGGCAGATCATTTGCCGATATGCCCAACCCCGTATCCGCGACTTCGAGAACCGCATGACCGTCCCGCTGTGCCACAGTGATGGTGACCTTTCCCTCTTCGGGTGTGCACTTAATCGCATTGTCCAGGAGGTTCACTACTACCTGCTTGAGCCGAGAGGGATCGGCCTCGACTTCAACCGGGTCGGTTCCGTCAGCAATCAATGAAATGTGCTTTTCTTCTGCGAGCAGCCTCATCTGGTCAGCCGTGCTGCGGGCGAGTTCCGCGAAATCAAGGGGTTCAGGTTGGCTTCGGGCTTCGCCAGCTTCCAGGCGGGAGATTGCCAGGAGACCTTCGACGATCTTTGACAATCGCTGAATCTCTTCCAGAGCGCTTCCGATCGTGTCTCGCACCTCTGTGGGTAAGCTCTGTCCCTTCTGTGCAACTGCTTCCAGCTCTCCCTGGAGAACAGTTAAAGGAGTGCGCAGTTCGTGAGACGCATCGGCGGAGAAGCGATTCATCTGCTGAAAGGATTCCTCTAGTCGCTCGATCATGCGATTTAGATCGGTTGCGAGACGCTCTAACTCATCACCTGTGTGGATGACCGGCAATCGCTCGCTGAGACTGCGTGACGTGATCTGAGCCGCTTTTTGTCGAATTTCATCCACCGGACGCAACGCCCGGCGCATGAGGAGGTATCCGCCACCAATCGCAAGCGTGACGATCAAAGGCAGCCCCAAAGCCAAGGTCAACAAGAGGCCACGAAGAACCGACTCAATCTGGTTATAAGGCGCTGCAACTTCAATTAAGAACTGGGTGCCGTCGCTGGCCCGATAAGGCAGTCCATGAAGAAGGACTTCGTGCCCGTCGGACATTTCCACTTCGCGCGAGAACGCTTGCGTCACAGGCAGCTTGGAAGGAGGCACGAGAGCGGGATCGAACGTTCCGTCCTTTGGCGGTCCGGAAACAAATATTTGCTTGCCATCGGCTCGCGTGACACGGATGAAGCGGCCATTGATTTCCGGAGAGTAGTGCTCGGTGATTTCGTTATCGACGTAGTCTTCGCCGCTTTGATTGATATTGACGAGCAGCACGTCGCCGATAGAGCGCGCTTGTTTGATCAGAGATTCCTCCAGAGACTTCTGAAGGTAGCGCTCCAAGCCGATGTACGTGGCTGCGCCAAACAGAGAAAGTGCTCCGACCAATAGAGCTGCATACCATAGCGCCATTCGAAAACGAATGGACCGTGTGATCACACTTCGACCTCAGTTTCCGAGATAACGTAGCCCAGCCCGCGAATCGTCCGGATGAGCTTGTGTTCGTGCACATCGTCGACCTTGTTCCTCAGGTGACGCACGTACACATCAACGATGTTCGTGGCGCCATCGAAACTCTGATCCCATACGTGTTCCAGAATCATTGTGCGCGAGAGGACCCGGCCGGCGTTTGCCATGAGGTACTCAAGCACTCCATATTCTTTTGAGGTCAGCTCGACTCGCTTACCAGCCCTTTTCACTTGTTGCGACAGGCGATCCAGTTCCAAATCCCCGATGCGTAGCACGCTCGCTCTCGTAACCGGTCCGCGCCGGAGCAAAGCCTTGACTCGAACCAGCAGTTCGGCAAAGGCAAAGGGCTTGGTCAAGTAGTCGTCGGCGCCTGCTTCGAAGTGCTCGATCTTGTCACCTAGAGAATCTCGCGCTGTCAGAATCAGAACAGGAACCTGGGAGTTGGCTTTTCGAATTCGGCGTAGAACCTCACCGCCGGTGAGGCCCGGAAGCATCAAATCGAGGATGATGAGGTCATATTGATAGGTCTGGGCGAGTTCCCAGCCAGTCTTGCCATCACGAGCTACATCGACGGCAAAGCGCTCAGCGGCTAGGCCGCGAGTAACAAACCGCGAGACCTTTTCCTCATCCTCGACCACTAAAATACGCATTTCGCAAACTTGCCAAAGTAGACGTTGTGAATTAAGCCCGCATGAATGCTACATGAAATTCCATTCAGGACCCGATGTGCTCAGGCCCCCCAAGCTGTCGCAGAGTGGCGGGTCGATGGAATACGAACCCTGCCGTTCCTTTCATGATCTGCGGCCAATGCAGCGCCGAACTGGAGCAATGAAACCCCGACACTTGCGGCCCGCGCACATGAGCGCGACAATGTAGCCGCGACAATTTAGCGCAGGCAGGAACTATCTATGTCAGATCGGAAATACCGCCAACGCGGCTACCAGGACCGTAGCGATGAAAGCACGCGTCAAAAGCCGGCAGAAAAGCCTGCGCGGAAAGACGACACCTTCGGCCCGCGCCCCCTGCAAATGCCCGGGACGCGCACCGTTTCCCGCTGCTCGCAGTGCGGCACTCTGCTTCAGGCAGTCGCCGATCCGGCAGGGAAGTGCCCCAAGTGCGGCTTCGAACTGCATTCCTGCAAGCAATGCACTTATTTTGATCCTTCAAGTCGCTTCGAGTGCAGTCAGCCGATTTCAGAACGCATCCCGCGAAAGGATGCCCGCAACGACTGCACGTTCTACGCAATGAGAGTAATGGTTGAAAAAGAAACTTCAACGCCAGGCGCTAAGGTGCAAGATGCGCGCCAAGCGTTTGAGAATTTATTCAAGAAATAGCACCGGTTTGGAGCGCTGAGCCTACTCTATTCAGGAATTCTCGAGACTCGCAGCATGAGCTGCGGCTTGTGCCCGTGCGTGCAATTCAACCTGCGCCACGGGTACGAACGTTTTCTCTTTATACTGCCAGTACGGAATAAGTTCGACCACCCGTGCCATCAAGGCGACTCCGCAGACGTACCAGATCGCATCCACTCGGAGCAAAATAGAGATCCCTATGGCCAAAGGTAGCAGCTGGATCAGCACTAGCTTTTCTACCCGGCGACTGCCAATTTCCCGTGGCGACATGCTAGTAACTTCGCCCAGACTGGGAGCGGGCAGGGCGAGGGTTTCAGAGGCGACATCCGATCCGAAAGGCTGGTTATACCATTGGAGCAAACACTCGTACAGGGAGCGGATTGGCGACGATGCGTGCGAAATTGAGCAGGGCTCCAGGGAATTGAGGCTGAAGACACTCTCTCGCGTGCCGGTCGAATCCCTCCAGCGTACATAGATGCGGGGAATGCTCCACCAGCCTGGCGCTCCCGGACCCAGACCTACTGCAATGATTTGATCGATCGAAAGAGAAAATTGGATCTGTTCACCGAAATAGCTTAGCCGCCCGCGAGCAAACCTGAGGAAGCCGATGTCCCAGTCATAATGGTTAAAGCCAAAGAAGCGCGGAGACGAGCCGGGTGCGAACCCGACCACAACGTCATCTGGGTTCAAAGATAGCCTCCCAGTTCGGCTAAATTCTTCCGATAGGCGATGTTTCACCGTGCGCCGGCCTGAGATGCTCGACCAAAAGGCAGCTAATTGGCAGATTGTCACTGTGATCAACAATCCAGCTATGTAGACCAACAGCCGTAGGTTGTGCCGTGGCAGAGAGGTGGCTAGCAGGGCGACCAGTGCTGGTGGCACCACATTCAGACTCAAAAGAGCCCACAGCTTGCGCTGTGAGTTCCAGAATCGCTGCGCAGTGGAGCTGATTCGGTCCGGATCTGCCACCGGGGGAAACTGGTAGTGCTGCTCCGATCTGGTGGAAACACCGATCCCGCCTTGCTGCGTTTGTTCGATAGTGTGCCGATCAAGGATCTGGCGCAGCCGCTCCGCAGGCATTCCGGATTCCGCTGCAATTCGCTGCACGCGATGCAAAGTGGAAGGATGCGTGAGCCAGCTTCCGGTGACCTTGTCCCATTGAATCGGCATGAGATTCAGGCGATTCAATTTCAGCAATGCACTGATTTTCGCTTCCGGATCTCCAGCAAGCGCGACCGCTCCGGCATCAGCAGCGTGTTCGAAACGCCGCGACAGAAAGTAGAAGCCGGCTAATCCAGCCAACAGCAACACGAGATCATGCTGCGACCATGACCCAAAGCGTGCCAGAGCCGGATAAATGTGGTTCAGTGAGCGAGGAACTCCAAGACGAATGAGAATCGGGCTCACGAGCCCTATTAGCAGGTACGCCGCAGGCGAGAACCATGCGGGCAGAAGAATTGCAGCCAGAAACGCAAATAGCAATTTGGTCGGATGGCGATGCTCAAGATGCGTGAGTTCGTGCCCCGCCACCGCATCCACCTCCGGCTTCGTAAGCCGCTGCAACAAGTAATCGGTGAAGATCACCATGTTGTTCCGAGCTGCGAAGGCATTCGCCATCGCGCCCTTGCCTGCGGGCATCACAAATACCTGCTGAATTTTCACCCCCGCTTTCCGCGCCAGGGCAAAAACACGGTCGCGAAGTTCGCCGGTCGTGAGCGGCTGG
>DAIMDJ010000255.1:0-4637 GCA_036725905.1 Terriglobales bacterium | reverse complement strand
GCAGCCGCGGGTGCCGGTGGATTTGAAAAGTTTCGAATCGTGCTTTGAAGAACAACACGGGGTGCCGGAACGACGGGGAGCGGCACGGAGCAAGGAGCAATGAGCTCGCCACGGCGAGTCCGTCCAGTGGCGGACAGGGAGCGGGGAGATCGGCGGTCGTAGACCACCGCTACAGTTATTAATGTTCCAAGCTACGGCTTGATGAGCTGATCGGCTGACCTTGCATGGCCTTCAGAAATCGGTCGGAATCCGAAACCCATCCGAGCAAAACTTCAGCCGTCAGAAGGGAGGCTTCATGGTTAGTCCTCGGTAGGTCGGACCCAATCGGTTCGCTCATACAATCCTTCAGCAGGACGCAAAGATAATCTCTGAACATGGCATCGCGGACCGTGGAGTCCACGCAGATGCTCGTGGTGACACCAGCCATGATAAGGTATTTTAGGCCGAGTTTCTTGAGCGTGGTGTCGAGATCCGTCTGATAGAAGCCGCTGAATCGCGTTTTGTAGATAGTGATATCGCCCGATTGCGGCTTGAGCTCGTTTACAATATCAGTCCCCCAGTTATCCCGGATCAGAATGCGACTCTCTCTCCCGTCCGGTGCGCGAATTGTCTGGCCGACCCCGAATTTCAGATGGCGCGTCCGGTTCACCGAGTCCGGCGCGCCGAGGTCCGACAAGTCCGGCTGATACGCCATTCTGAGATAAATGATTTTCATGCCCGTCGCGCGAGCCGCCGCCAGCACTTTGGCGGTGGGTGCGATCGCCTTCTGCGCGCCTGAAATGTCGGCGCCGGCGCGATCGAACATGCCTCCTTTGGAGACGAAATCGTTCTCCATATCCACCACGATAACGGCAGTGTTCTTTGGATTGATTGCGATCGGTTCCGGTGTCGCGTCGACGGTGACAACGCCGCTCGTTGCAGCAGATGAGCCCGCTTGCAGTCCACCGATAGACCCAAGCATGAGTGACGTGCTCAGGATCGCTTTCGCTATCGGATTGTTCATGGTGGTTTTATTATCGGTTATTGATCATCCAGATACAAGGAGGACTGAGGTCTAACGAGACGGAGCTTCTCTGATAGAAGTCAAGGTTGGAGTTAAGTTCGGGTAAGTTGTTTGTTGTATTTCTATCGCTTTAGGATCGTAAACCATGCTTCTCTTCGGTGGCCATTTTCAGGCTCATTCCAGTATAATTAATTTGGTCCCGGATCCTCCATGCTGAGCATCAAGACGCGAGGCCGAGCACCTTCCGGCGCACGACTACCGTCATTCCGTCTTCGGAGCGATCCGGGAGAGTTTCAGTGTAGGGCCGTCTTTCGGTGAGCAAAAGCCAAATGATTTTGATCATCCGATGGGCCACCATGGTAATGGCGATGTTTTTGTTTTTACCCCGCGCCCGAGCGCACCGATAGATCGAGCCAAAGTAGCCGCTAAATTGAATTGCGCTCCAGCTCGCTTCAATCAGTGCCCAGCGCAGCCATTTATTGCACTGCCAGAGCAAGCGACCATTGAATACGCGTCCGCCGCTGGCGTGTGTGGTCGGCACGACACCGGCGTAGGCTGCCAGTTTGGTGGCAGAGTTGAAACGGCCAACCCCATCAATCTCGGTCGCAATCACGCTGCTAAAGAGTGGCCCAATCCCGGGAATGCTCTCCAGGAGCTTTTCCTCTTCACTTTGGCTTTGGCCAATGGAGCGATCGAGTTGTTTGATCTTCTCTTCCAAAAGCTCTGCCACTTCTAAATCCTGCGTGAGCAAGGGCTGATCCTCAGCACAAGGCAACTGCACCTCTTCCAACCAGGTTTGGCCGCGCCGGCTGAAAAAGTTTTTCAATTGCGGCCGCTCTAGCCCCTGTTGTCGATCCAAAATCGCGTGCATCCCATTGCGCAACATCGTGCGTAGCCGGACCCAAAAGAGCCGCTGCCGTAAAAGATGTTTGCGGGCCCGGGTCGCTGCGCTGGGCGCATGACTCTGCGCGATCAAATCACCCCGCAAGAGCTTGGCCAGCATCTGGGCGTCGAGCCGATCGGTCTTGATCTGCGCCTCGGCAATGAGCCGCGTTTTATAGGGATGGGCCAGCATCACCTCATCTATCCCATCAATCTTGGCCAGCAGATCATAGAGCCAACCCCAGTTCCAGCAGGCCTCCATCACCACTTTGCTCTCTTCGCCTAACTCGGAGAAAAATTGAGCGAAACCAGTAGCTGAGTTGCCGCTAATCCGCCGCTGCTTCAACTCCTGGCCGCGCTCGTCTGTCGCACAAAGCACACTGTAGCGTTTGTGATAATCGATTCCAACGTAACGCATCGGAAGGGTTCCTTTCTTTGTTTGGGTTTAGGTTTGTCCCCCAAACTTAGCTCCGACCCTTCCTTTATCATGTTACCTGCGCCACCGCCGGCGGCGGCGAGCGTGGCAAACACCGGGAGCTGTTTCATAAAATCAAAGCAACTTATCACACCGGCCAGCGGGTTGGCTCCAGTGTAGGCGGCGGAGCTAGCTCATTCGAACCAGTAGCCATCCGGAGCGGCGACGTAAGCTTTCTTTTGTTCGTACAGCTTCGCCTTGCTTTTTTGCCGATAGATGTTCATCCACGCAGCGATCTGCAGTCGGTTCCGTTGCTTGCAAGCGTCCGCAATCGCCTTTGCTCTCTCCGGGTTTCGAGCCTGCCAGCGACGCATACGCTCAGCGTTTCTCGCTCGTTTCTCTTTGAGAGTCATTGGCTAACGCGCCCCATTGCCGCTGCTTTCGCGAAAGAGAACCTTATAATCGGCATTCGAATTAAAGGGCGGGTCGAGATAAACGAGATCGACGCTGGCATCTTGAATTCTTTCGTGTTCCGCAGCCAGCCAAGATTATCGCCGAATAGAGGCGGTTTGCCATCTAGTCGATTCTGCGTAACGAATCGCAACCGGTCAACGAGCAGCGTCAGGTAATGCGTTGCGAGCGGCGCGCACAGTTACAGCAGCGTCGCTTCCAATTCCAGAAAAGCGCTGAGCAACTCGTCGGAGTGGATGATGTAACGGCGACCGGCACGGTGTGCGTCGACAATCCAGCGCCACCCGTTTGCAGTGACAGCGCTGCAATAACCCCACGACCAGCCTGCGGCGCTGAGCTTGTCAGCGATAATCTCCCAATATCTAACGGCGGGCATACCGTTCGGTTAGCTATTTCCGTGCAACCGAACGAAATAGAAAACGCGCCTCCCATTCCGCCTCCCACGAAAACGGAGAGGCGCGTTTAAGTGGACGAAATTACCCCTTTAATCTTCGTCCAGCACCAGTCGGTCGACCATCATGTCGTCGCCCTCACCGACGTAGTGCACATGTACAGGCACACCAACTCTCACGCGGGTGCGCACAGTGTCCTCGTCAAGTTCTCTGCCGCTTTTGGTCACGTAAACGACCCTTTTCCCAAAACGGTAATGCCGCGGACCGGCTGTTTCTTTGAGCACAATGCTGTTGCCGGGCGTGTACTCGGTAATGGTGCCATCGCCCTCAGTGGTGGTGGTAGTGGTCGTAGTTTGGGACACTTGCGCCCACGCGAAAGGTGCTGCCAAACCTAATGCGACGCATAGTATAATCCTTTTCATATTTCCTTATTTTTACTGTCGTTATTGTAATTTAAGTTCGCTTTCCGCTGGCCGGTGGACGTAGTTACAGCGCAGTAGGCTCAGCACAAGGGAGATACTGGAAGGCGGTTCCCGTGAGGGGGCAGCTTCCCCGCACAATATTGGCTAACGGGGAAAACGGAGCGAGGATTGGGCTTGCCCGAGTGCGCAGGTAAAGGTAGAAATCGTCACATGGGCCTAATCATTCTTATTGTGGTCATTCTTTTGTTAGTGGGAGCGTTCCCGACGGGCGGGTATGGATATGGCTATCGCTCGCACGGCATCCTCGGAACGGTCCTTATCATTGTGTTGATTCTATATTTGATCGGTCGCTTGTAGAGCGCCTCAGAGCAGGTTCGCTTCTAACTCTAAGAAGGCGTCGAGCAGTTCGTCGGAGTGGATGATGTAACGGCGGCCGGCACGATGTGCGTCCACGATCCAGCGCCAACCGGCAGGTGTGACGGCGCTGCAATAGCCCCACGACCAGCCTGCGGCGCTGAGCTTATCAGCGATAATCTCCCAATATCTAACGGGAGGCATAACGTTCGATCAGCTATTTTCATGCAACTGAGCGCAACGAATCTGCGGCGAGCGAGCTTTATCTCGTTAGGCTTGGTGCACACGTACTCAAATGAACGATCCAGCGTTCGCACAATCTAGAAGCGAATCGGCTGATTGGCGGCGGGCCGAATTCGGCTGAAGCCCATCGACAATTTTCACAAACCGCGCATCGCCGCGCAGCCCGGCCCAGGCAGGGTTGAACTTGAGCTGGCCGTAATCGGAACCCCCTGGCGTCTTGGCAAAATAGACTAATCGTTCGATCGCCTGATTGTTTTCAGCCCAGCTAGGCGTAAGCCATGGCCACACGGGTTAACGCTACGAGACCACCGTGGGCAGTAGCCAAGCGCCGTTCAATGCGATCGGGCTTGGGGGCAATCGCAGGAAGCTACTCTAGGCTGCGGCTTGAGCCGATGACCGGCTGAGCAATTGCTGATAAATCCGGACGTAATCCTGGGCCATATGACGATCGGTGA
>DAIMDJ010000254.1:0-4695 GCA_036725905.1 Terriglobales bacterium | reverse complement strand
GATTCCGCTCGCTTACGATGCCGCTGTGTAACGCGCTTCAATGGCTTTGCGAATCAGTACACGGCTGTCGGCGGCGCTCAGTTCACGATTCTGTTCTACGGCGGCGGCTTCCTGGGCGAGGTCGGGATCTTTAATCAGGTTCTTGAACCAGGTGGAATAATCACCGCGGCGGAGGTGGAATAGCCAGGTGTCGTCATCGACGCCGTCTGCCATTTGCAAAAACGTTTCGAGATTTTGCGCGCGCAGGTTGAGCTTCGATTCGGGACCGCGAAAATAGAAGCTCTGATTGGGCGACAATTCGCCTTGCGCATATTGCCGCAAATGGCGGCGGCGTTCCTGGTCAGCTTTGGGCGTGACTACCAAGAGCGGCGGAGATTGTCCGGCGAACCAGATCAATGCTTGCCCAGATTGAGGCGCGCCTGGCGAGGGCTGCGGGGGTTCATTCATCTGCCGCATGCGGGCGAAAACGCGCAGGCTCTCTATCGCCGACTCGCCGGTTGCGATCACGACATCTACGCGGGCCAAGGCGGCTTCAGAAATGCGATCCGGATGCACAGTGATCAGAATCGTCCCACCTAGCGATCGTGGGAGAGTACCGTCCACCGAAGACCACGATCTGGGCAGCAGATGATGTGCTTCATCGATGATGAGCCAATGCGGCCGCGCGGTCCGGAACCGCTGATCCATGATGACCGGCAACATTCCCGCGAATATGTTTGGCCGCTCGCCCACCGGGACAGCCAGTAAGTTGATGATCAAGTTCTCATCGGGATCGGCCAGCGCCTGAGAGATCGCTTTGATATCCGGCTTCTCTTTCGCGGTGCCGAAGCTGAGCGCTCCGGCAAAGCCCTCGTAATCTCCTTCGGGATCGATGAGGCAGAACTGGTATCCCTGTTTGGCTAGCTGCTCCACAATGCCGGACACAGCCGTTGACTTGCCGCTGGCGGAGGGACCGGCCACCAGAATGCTGTTTCGGGACGGACTGATGCGCACCTCTTCTCCGGACTTGTCAGCTCGCGTGCCCAGGGAAATCGAATGTCTGGAGAGGCGCGCATCGTAGCGAGCCAGATCGTCGTCAAGGAGTTGGTTTGCAATCTCGACCACGCCCGCGCCGTGGTCGCCAGCGGTTACGATATCAGCGCGATCTTTCAACGATGGCAGCGCATTGGCAACCGCGACACCGCATTCGCAAACAGCTAAAAATGCGTGGTCATTTTCGGCGTCGCCGATTCCGACCACATTATGGAATGACAAAGAAAGCTCATTCAGCGCGGCTTTAAGCCCGCTGGCCTTGTTGATGCCGGATGGCAACACCATGACCGCGCCCTTATTGAAGATGACCTGGAGATCGAGGCCAAGATCGTGAATCGCCTCCAATACTGCTGTCTGATTCGGTTCCCAAGTGGCGAGAATTCCACGCCCCGCTGAGAATGGCACGCTGCGTTTGCGAAGGGCCTCTTGCAAGTTACGCGGCGGAGGCTCGCAAAGCAGTCGCTCCTGCTTTGTTTCGGGAGTGTAGAGCAAGGCGCCATTCTCGAGAACAGCGCGATCGAACAGGTCCAGCCTGGAAAAGACAGAGTGCAGATCAGGCAAATGGCGGCCGCTGACCAAGATCAACTTTCTTCCTGATTGGCGTACTTTTTCTAAGGCCGCGAGCGTGGGGGCATCAACATGGCCTTGCGTGGCAAGTGTTCCGTCGTAGTCGGTGGCAAGAACGGCGTAGCGCATGTCCCGAGGTGATTAGATGGGGGGAATTCTTGGGAAGGTGAGGGAAAAATGGTAGTGATGCAGTTTGCTCTTACCGTGGTGATACACGCAAGATCTCTCGCTTCCGCCTGAAGCTCGGGACGACTTCAGGGACACTCGAATCAATTACGCTGCTTTACGGCTCTGAGAGACCATCCGCAAGATCATCTTGGGCAGCTTCAGTGTCCGCGGAGTCCGCTCTTTCGCCGTGGTCACTTCAACGGCCACTCCGTCGTCTTTACCAAAGGGATCAGATACTACTTCATATTCCTCTCCGTATAACCGAATGCGATTGGATCGAGCATAGCCAAGCGCCTTCAGCTTGGCACAGATCTCAGCACTTATAACGGCACGTAGACTGGTCGTCATAATCAGCTCGCTTTGAGGAATGCTGCTGTGATTTTACTGGGGCCATTCTACACGACGCTAGGATGGCGGGGTAGCAGGTTCGAGCTGTCCAATATGGCAGAAAATGTTGTTATTAAAGAAGTAAACCGAGTGACACCGAGGCTCCAATTTGTGTCACGTTGTAATATGGCGAGAGTCCATGAGCCCCGTTCCGCGTGCGGAAGTGTCGGAGGTGCTACCCGCATTGCAGCAGGAGATCGCCCGGCTTGCAGGACTGCCCGAAATTCGCCACGCGTTTGCCTGGCTTCGCTTGCAGGAAGCGCAGTTCGCGGCGTGGCAATTGGAGATGGCACGCATTGCGGCGCCGCCATTTGGGGAACGGGCGCGCGGGGAATGGCTGGCACAGAAATTTATTGACCTTGGGCTTGAGGATGTTCACTGCGACGACGTGGGCAATGTCTTCGGCATTAGTCCAGGACGAGGAAAGGACTATGTTGCGATCAGCGCGCATATTGATACTGTCTTTCCTGCGGGAACGCCGCTGAATATTCGCCAGCAGGGAGCGCGGCTTTACGGTCCCGGAGTTTCCGATAATGGTGCGGGAGTCACCGCGCTGCTGGCCGTCGCTGGCGTGCTGGGAGCAACGCGCATTCGCCATGCACAGCCATTTCTGTTCATCGGGAACGTGGGGGAAGAAGGTGAGGGCGACCTGCGGGGTATGCGCCACATTTTTTCTATCCCGCGCTGGAAGGAAGCTATCCGCTACAATCTCGTGCTCGACGGCGCCGGCTCGGACACTATTGTCGCGGAAGCGCTGGGCAGCCGTCGCTTCGAAGTTATCGTGCGAGGGCCTGGCGGACACTCCTGGAGCGACTTCGGCGCGCCGAATCCGATTGTGGTTCTGGCGCGCGCAATTCAGAGCTTTGCGCAAACGCCGGTGCCCGCTTCTCCCAAGACTACGTTCAATATCGGCGCCATCCGCGGTGGAACTTCAGTAAATTCCATACCGGAATCGGCCAGCATGCGCGTGGACATCCGCTCGACGTCGATGGCTGAAATGGAGCGGCTGGAGCGTGCCTTGCGACAGTCGCTGGAAGCAGCTATTGAGGAAGAAACGCGCGCGACGGAAGGACGGCTAGCATCGAGCCGCAAGCCATCCGGGCTGAGCTCGGAGATTGTTGTCATCGGCGATCGTCCCGCTGGCGAACTGGACCCGAATGCTCGGATCCTGCAAGTGATTCGGGCGGCGGACTCGCATCTCGGCAACGCCGCGCAAATACAGCGGGCTTCGACCGACGCGAATATTCCGCTGTCGCTCGGCCGCGAAGCCATCGCGATTGGAGGCGGCGGCGCCGGTGGTGGCGCGCACACCCTGCAAGAATGGTTTGATTGCAGCGGGCGCGAGCTGGGTCTCAAACGTATTCTGCTCGCAGCGCTAGCTCTCGCGGGAGTCGGTGCATGACCCTGAAAACAGCAGTTCTGCTGTTTTGCACAATCTCCATGCTTCTGGCGGAAAATAACCCATCGCAACCCAAGGCCGACGTGATTCTTGTACACGGGAATATCTACACCGGCGTGGAGGTTCCATCTTCATTTCATGCGATGCAGCGGGTTGAAGCCTTGGCCATTGGCGGCGATCGGGTACAAGCCGTGGGAACGGAAAATGAAATTCTGAAACTGAAGGGGCCACAAACCCAGGTCATCAATCTGGGTGGGCATTTCGTCATGCCGGGATTCAACGATGCCCATCTCCATCTAGCTAGCGCAGGCTTCCGGCGGCTCACGGTTGACCTGACGGGCGTCAAATCGCTGAGCGAATTTCGCGATCGTATTCGCGCGCGGGTGCAAACTGCCGAACCGGGCGAATGGATCACCGGCGGCGGATGGGATCACACCTTGTGGCCGGTGAAAGAACTGCCCAGCCGCTGGGACATTGATGAGGTCACTACGGATCACCCGGTTTTTCTGCAACGCGTAGATGGACACATCGCTGTCGCGAATACTCGGGCGTTGCAATTAGCGGCCATCACTCTCGCCAGTAAGGATCCTGAGGGCGGCAAAATCGACCGCGATTTGACGGGTGGGCCGACCGGCATTCTGCGGGAAACCGCGCGGGATGCGGTGAGCGCGGTGGTTCCCAAGCCCACACCCGAAAAACGCCGGCAGGCGATTGAAGCAGCGTTGCAGGATCTCGCGCAATGGGGGATCACTTCAGCGCAGGACAATTCAGGCTGGGAAGATTTTCAGGTTTATGAACAGTTAGAGCGGGAAGGCAAGCTAACGGTGAGGATCAGCGAATGGCTGGCATTCGATGATTCGCTGGAAACGCTCAAAGCTCATCGCGCCGCGCATCCCGTCAGCGACAACATGCTGCATACCGGAATGCTGAAGGGATTCATGGATGGATCGCTCGGCTCGCGTACGGCAGCATTGCTCGAGCCGTACGCAGATGATCCGAAAAATTCTGGCCTGCCGCAGTATGAACAAGCGAGGCTCACGGCGATGACGAAAGAGCGCGCCGACGCCGGATTTCAAATTGGTTTCCACGCCATCGGCGATAAAGGCGTGCAGATGGCGCTGGACGCGTTTGCCAGTACTGGC
>DAIMDJ010000253.1:0-4715 GCA_036725905.1 Terriglobales bacterium | reverse complement strand
GGGACTAGCGGAAACTCTGCCCGGGTTCATTGCGAAAGATTCAAGCGGCTCAGCACTGCGGCGAAGCGCGTCTGATCGATCAAGTCTCAGTCGGCCTGTTCGGAGGATCATGTTAACAGGAAAGAGAGAAGGCAAGCTTGTGATGGGTACTCCTAAGGTGTTGGGGCGGCATCTTCCTCACTGAACCGAAAAGCTGTTGCCTAGGCGTGTGCTTGACTGAATGGGTAAATCTGATAGTTTTTACTTTAAGGAATCAGAGTAAAGATGAAATATTCCAGCACCATTAGTAGTAAAGGCCAAGTGACCGTACCTCAGGAAATCCGTAAGCGCATCGGCCTCTCTGCCGGCGATCGTGTGGAATTCGTTATTGAAAACGGCCAAACCCTTATCCGTCCAGTGCGCAGCGAAATCAATCCCTTTGAGAAATACAAGGGGGTCTTGAAGTCTTTTCGCAGTCGCAAAGAGATCAATGCCTGGGTCAGCGATATGCGTGACAGTGAAACGCGCGACCGGAGGAAGAATCGCGATTGAGAACGGCGCTTGACACCAATGTTCTATCCGGTGAGCCATCCGCGCGGGAGATCGAATCGGCGCTGTTTGAGGCTCGAGGTGAGGGTGGCTTGGTCATTTGCGCTCCCGTTTACTGCGAGCTGCTCGCTTATCCGTCTGCGACTCGCCATTTTATTCAGCAGTTTTGCCGCGAGACGGGCATCTTCCTGGACTTCCTTCTCGATGAGCAGGTGTGGGAACGGGCGGCCCACGCCTTTGTGGCTTTGCCCAACGCCGTCGTCAGTCACGAGCCGGCTCTCCCAAGCGGCTGCTGGTGGACTTCATCGTAGCCGCACATGCCCTGCTTCGAGCCGACCGCCTTATGACCCTGGATGCCAGTCGTTACCGGCAGGATTTTCCGAAGCTGCGCCTCTTATGAACGGTCGGATCTAGATCTCATTACATGCAGCTTCAAGGCTTGTTTACCGTGATGAGTCGCCTGCTCGCGGTATCAGCAGCAACTTCCCCGTGGTCTTTCTTCCTTCCAAATCCCGATGTGCCTGCTGCGCCTCCGCCAAAGGGTAGGTATGCGCGATGCGTAGTTTGAGCTTTCCCGCTGCAATCATGCCAAACACGGCGCCAGACCGTAGCAGCAGTTCGTCGCGGGTGGCGGTGAAGTGCGCCAGCTTGGTTCGCGCCATGTATAAAGAACCTTTTTGCGAAAGTGTCATAGGATCTATTGGTGGCACAGGCCCACTCGAGGCCCCAAAAAGCACCAGCATTCCTCGCGGCCGCAGCACGTTCAGACTTTTTTCGAAGGTTGCCTTGCCCACACCATCGTAGACCACGTCCACACCTTTGCCGCCGGTCAGCCGTTTGGTTTCCGCTTCGAAGTCCGTCTGAGTATAGAGAATCACCTCATCGGCGCCCGCCTGTTGCGCCAACTGGGCTTTCTCTTCTGTCGAAACCGTGCCAATTACTCTTGCGCCCAGTTGATGTGCCATCTGAACCAACAGAAGCCCTACTCCGCCAGCGGCCGCGTGAATCAGCGCCGTCTCACCGGGCTTCAGCGGATACGTGTCGTAGCACAAATAGTGGGCTGTCATACCCTGCAACATAGCGGCCGCAGCATATTGATCGCTCACGTTCTGCGGAATTGGCACAAGGCCCTCGACCGGCGCCGCGACGTATTCAGCGTAAGACCCCAGGATCCCGCTCCAGGCTACGCGGTCGCCTGACTTGACCAATTTCACCTCCGAACCGACACTCGAAACCACGCCGGCGGCTTCCTGCCCCACAACAAAAGGCAGCGGTACTTTGTAGCGTCCCTCGCGCAAATTAACATCTATGAAATTGACGCCCGAAGCAGCGATTTTGACTACAGCTTCACGGGATTTCGGTTGAGGGATCGGAAGATCAACAAACTCCAGGGCTTCCGGCCCGCCAGGCTGCTTCACTTGAATGGCTTTCATGGGTTGTCTAGATTTCGGCGCGTCGGGAATGATTCCGGCGTTCGCGCCAGCTCAGGATACGCTCAACGGGACAACCTCGCATCAATTCACGATTCGCCTGCCCGCAACTGCCACCACTCTTGTGTATCGTATTTTCCGCTTGTGCGGGGGCGCAGTCGTCGGCCCGTGTGGGCGCGATCAGCAGGCACGCTTGCTCGTGACCACAATCACAGCACATATGTGCAAAGATTGTCCTACAGTTTTCCGCATAGATGCTCCCGGAAATGGAAGTAAACCCTCGCGTCCATTCCCGTGCTTTAATGGGAAAAGCTGACGGCAGTGCCGGAGTTGAGCCGGGGAGCCAGACACTTGCATCTAAAGCTTAAGGAACCGATTCTGCGGGTCGAGGCTCTGAAAAAAGTCTTTCGCTCCGGCGAGTCAGATCTAGTGCTCTTTGAAAATCTTTCGTTCCAGGTAACCGAGGGAGAGATGCTCGCCATCGTTGGCGAGTCGGGAGCAGGGAAGAGTACCCTGTTACACATCCTGGGCGCTCTTGATAGCGCTTCGGCAGGTGACGTATACTGCGCCCACTTGCGATTGAGTTCGCTATCGGATGATGGCGCTGCCGAGTTTCGTAACCGCGAACTCGGCTTTGTTTGGCAGTTCCATTACCTGTTGCCGGAATTTACGGCTCTGGAGAATGTGGCCATGCCGCTGCTGTTGAGGGACATTCCCCGTCAGAAGGCGGAGGCAGAAGCATCGCGGTGGCTGCGCGAGGTGGGTTTGGAGCAGCGCGCGCATCATCGCTCCGGAGAACTTTCCGGCGGTGAGCAACAACGCGTGGCTCTAGCTCGGGCGCTTATTACCCAGCCGAAGATCCTATTGGCGGATGAGCCCACGGGGGACCTCGATAGCCGAACGGCGGCTTCGGTTTTTGACTTGATCGCCAGATTACATCGCGAGTGCCAGCTAACTTCTCTCATTGCCACTCACAACCTTGCCTTCGCCAGCCGTTGTGATCGCGTTCTCCGGCTGCAGCAAGGGCGCATCGAGGAGGTAGAGCCACAGACGCTTTCCGGCTAGCCATTGCCGCGATTTGACAGTCGGGGAAGAGTGCCGGAACGGGACGAAAGAAAGTAGCTGCAGTTCGGGTTTGCAGGTTATTGCAACCAATTGCGCGATAAAGAAAGTAGGTGCCTTCGGTAATTACGTTCGAGTACCCAAAGCCCATTTAAGGCTTGGACACCGTTGGCACCTTGATTGCATAATTGACCACAGGGCCGAGAATTTCAGAGGGCTGAGGCCGTAGGCACCGACCGCTTCCCCCTGGGAGACCCGGGAGGGGTAGGGCTTTATGTTTGAACGATATACGGAGAAAGCCAGGCGCGTCATCTTCTTTGCGCGCTACGAAGCCAGCCAGTTCGGTTCGCCTTATATTGAAACAGAGCACCTACTGCTGGGACTTCTACGTGAAGACAAGGCCCTTACCAATCGCTTCCTACGCTCTCATGCCTCGGTTGAGTCCATACGCAAACAGATTGAAGGACACACCACTATCCGGGAGAAAGTCTCGACTTCTGTTGATCTCCCCTTGAGCAATGAATGCAAACGAGTTCTAGCCTACGCGGCTGAGGAAGCCGAGCGCCTTTCCCACAAGCATATTGGGACTGAGCACCTGCTTTTGGGCTTGCTGCGGGAAGAGAAGTGCTTCGCCGCTGAAATTTTGCACGAGCGCGGATTGCGCCTCTCGACCATTCGCGAAGAGTTGGCCCGGTCCAGCCAGGAAAAGGCTCAGCCGCAACGTCAACGCGAATCTTCACTGCTCAGCGAGTTTTCGCGCGATCTGACCCAGGCCGCCATGGACAGTCAGCTTGATCCATTGGTTGGCCGCGAAGGTGAGCTGGAGCGGGTGGTTCAGATTCTTTGCCGGCGTACCAAGAACAACCCGGTTTTGATCGGCGAACCCGGAGTCGGAAAGACCGCCATCGTCGAAGGCTTGGCGCAGCGAATTGCCGACGGCGAGGTTCCGTCATTTCTCGCTGACAAACGCATCCTGGCGCTTGATCTTTCATTGATCGTAGCCGGCACTAAATACCGCGGACAATTCGAAGAGCGGCTGAAGACCATCATGAAGGAATTGATGGAGTCGCAGAATGCGGTCATCTTCATCGATGAACTGCACACGTTGGTCGGCGCGGGTTCGGCCGAAGGCTCGCTCGACGCAGCTAACATTTTGAAGCCGGCTCTGTCGCGCGGCGAAATTCAGTGTATCGGCGCGACCACTCCAGGCGAGTATCGCAAATCAATCGAGAAAGATCGTTCGCTCGAGCGCCGCTTCCAAGCTGTGAAGGTTCCGCCTCCAACTGAGGGCGACGCCACCAAGATTCTGTTTGGGATCAAGGATCGTTACGAAAAGTTTCACGCCGTCACTTACACCGACGATGCGATCAACTTCGCGGTGGCGCACTCCAACCGCTACATCCCGGATCGCTTTTTGCCGGATAAGGCAATCGACCTGGTCGATGAAGCCGGCGCACGCGTAAAGCTGCGCCAGACGTCGCTTCCCGAAGAGATCACTGAAGTGCAGAAACGCATTAAGTTCATCGTCCACCGTATGGAGAACGCCATCGCGAACCACGAGTTCGAGAAGGCGCGCTTCTACTCGGACGAAGAACGCAAGGAGCGCGAGAACCTGCGTGCTCTTCGCGAAAAATACCACCTCGATGAATCCTCCACCGGCGTTGTCGGTCGGGAGGACATCGAGGACGTGGTATC
>DAIMDJ010000252.1:0-4721 GCA_036725905.1 Terriglobales bacterium | reverse complement strand
ACTTAACCGCGAAGAACGCCAAGGATTCGCAAAGGACGCAAAGCAAGTCCTTAGGTCAAGAGGCAAGTTAAGCCACTACCCTCCGCTAGATTGACTGCTACTCACGTCGATAGTAAAGTTTGGCTCTTCAGACTCTCAAGCTGGAATATGTGAAAACGACCATCTACTCAGCAGGTAAACCTATGCCGAAGTTTGTTATAGAACGCGAAATACCGAATGCCGGCAATCTGTCAGACAGCGAACTGCGTGCAATCTCGCAGAAATCGGTCGGGGTTCTCAAGGGAATGGGGCCGGAGATTCAGTGGCTGCACAGCTACGTGACGGGTAACAAGGTTTATTGCGTGTACCTCGCTCCGGACGAGGCTACAGTCCAGGAACACGCAAAAAGAGGAGGCTTTCCCGCCAACCGTATCTCTGCCGTGCGCCGCATGATTGATCCCACAACGGCAGAATAATCACGCGAGACTTCCCAAGAGCCCGCTGCTCTTGGCGGAGCCATTGTGAGTCATCCGCAGACGGTCATTCGTCTGTCAGGGCATCCCGAACGGCTTTATCAGGTGGCGTCGTCCAACCGTCCATCCAGGCGGCCGCAGCTATGGTGGGGGACAGTAACTCGCGAGCCAGCTCAAGGGTCTTTTCCGACCGCGCTTGCTCATTCAGTGGTAGAGGTGCGCCAAGAATCCGACGCATGGCCGCAGCTGCTCCTGCCAGGCGTAGTGCGCGCTCTGGTTTACACTGGAGGGCCGCGGAACACGCTAGACAATCCAGAAGACGGGCAATGCCGCGTTTCTGCCCCAGCTCCTGGAAAAGCTTCATGCTTTCAGCATACTGTGAACGTGACGTCTCGTAATCCCTGTGGTCCCGTGCAAGATTCCCCAGATCAATCAGGCATCCAGCAATACCCCATTTGTCACCAAGCTCCTTGAATACAGTCAGGCTCTGCTCATACAGAGCGCGCGCGCCGGCGTCGTCCCCCTGCTCATGGGCCACATCACCTTCGTAATTGAGCGACCACGCTATTCCAGTGCGGTCACCCAGTTCCCGGAAAGTCGAAAGACATTCTTCATAAAGGGAGCGGGCAAGCCCATAGTCGCCCTGTAACTTGACTACGTTTGCCAGATTGCTGAGCGAGCGGGCCACAACCACACTGTCGCCCAAGCTCCTCCAGAGTGCCAAGCTTTCTTCGAAGAGCGAGCGGGAAGCCGCGAGGTCGCCGCGATCACGAGCGTGTACTGCCAGAGCATTCAGTGCAATTCCGACGCCGCGTGAATCGTTCAACTCGCGAGCGATGTCCAGGCTCTCCTGGACCAGCGCACAGGCCGCCGTATAATCGCCCTGCTCCCCTGCGAGCACGCCGGCAGCGAAGAGCACACGAGCCCGCGTGTTCAAACGTGCCGTAGCGCCTTCAAGTTTGAGAAGTTTCCCCAGACGGTCGCGGCCTTCGGTCAGATGCTCACGCATATCCCAGAACTGGAAGAGCGCGGCCCCAAGGCGCAGCCCCCAATCGGCATTGCCAGTGAGCGTCAGCCATTCCAGGGCAGCGCGAAAATTATCGTTTTCTACCTCGAACAAACTCACCCATTCCGTGCGTGCGGGATCGGCGGCCTGGGATGCAGACTCTTCAGCAAGCACCAGACAGTACGCGGCATGGGCGCGCTTCGTCGCGTGCTCCTCTCCGCTGGCTGCCAGACGTTCCAGCCCGTACTCACGGACTGTGTCCAGCAACACAAAACGCGATTCTGCGCCTGAACGCTCAATTTGCTGAACCAGGCTTTTATCAACGAGCGATGCCATGCCTTCGAGAACATCCAATCCGAGATCTTGTTTGGTGTTGCAGACCGCTTCGACTCCTTCCAGAGTGCAGCCGCCGACGAAAACCGCCAGTCTTCTGAACAGCGCCTGCTCGGCCTCGCTGAGAAGTCCGTAGCTCCAGTCGATTGTTCCTCGCAGCGTTTGTTGTCGCAGCGGCAGATCTTTGGCCCCGCCCGTGAGCAGTTGCAGGCTGCTCTCCAGTCGCGCCTGCATTGCAGACGGCGACAGCAGCTTGATGCGGGCAGCGGCTAGCTCGATGGCGAGAGGCAGGCCATCCAGTCGGGTGCAGATAGTGGCGACCGCAACAGCATTCTCCTGCGTCAGTTGAAAATTTGGCTTAACAGCGGCCGCACGCGCCAGGAACAAGGCAATCGCGGGATTTTTCGAAAGCGATTGAAGTGAGATTGCAGATCGAAGGTCCGGCACAGCAAGCGATGGAACAGGAACCTCATGTTCCCCATAAATGTGTAGAGGCGCGCGGCTAGTCACCAGGATCTTGAGCTTGGGGGTGATTGTCAGCAATTCCGCCGCTGCCCGGGCGGCTGCAAGCAAGTGCTCGAAATTGTCGAAGAGCAGTAGCAAGTTCGTGCGCAGGTCCTGCAGGTACTCCTTCAGGCTCTCGATGGTTACCTGGCGACCGGTTTCCCTCATTCCCAACGCCTGCGCGATGATGGACGGAACCAGTACGGGATCACTCACCGCGGCAAGCGGAACAAAGAACACGCCGCTGGGAAAGCTCTGAGCGACTTCCTCCGCGACCTGCAGCCCTAGACGGGTTTTCCCGATGCCGCCTGGGCCGGTAAGCGTTATCACGTGCACGTCGTCTCGCAGCAGCAACTCCTTCACGGCCTCGACTTCCTGATCGCGACCGATGAGTACTGTTCGTTGAGCGGGAAGATTGCTCGACCGAGGCGGGGAATGTCTCGATGGGGCCTCGGAGAGCCGGTCGCGTATGGTCGCAAGATCTCGGACCAGGTCACGGGTCGATGTATAGCGTTGCTTGGGATCCTTGGCGAGGCAACGTTCGATTACCCAGCAAAGCGGCGCAGGAGCCTGGGGGTTTAACGACACTACCGGTTCCGGATCGTCCCGAAGAATCGCCGCCAGGGTTTCGGCCTTGCTGCGCCGTTGGAAACTGCGTTTTCCAGTCACCATTTCGTACAGGACTGATCCGAACGAAAACTGGTCTGACCGGAAGTCCAGCGGCAGACCGTTCGCTTGCTCCGGAGACATGTACTCGATGGTGCCCAGAACCGCCCCCGGAAGGGTTTGCGAGGTGGCCAATGCTGCGGCACCAGGCAGTTGATCGCTGTCGCGGTTAACAAGCTTCGCAAGTCCGAAATCAAGAATCTTCACGAAGCCGTCGCGAGACACCATTAGGTTCTCTGGCTTCAGATCGCGATGGAGAACACCCGCTTCATGGGCTTTCGCTAGCCCATCCGCGGTTTGCGTCGCAATGGGGATGGCCTTCTGCAAGGGAATTGGGCCTCCAGTGAGCATGTCGCGCAGCAACTCTCCCTCGACAAGCTCCATTGCGATGTAGTAAGTAGTATCGACCTGCCCCAGCTCGAAGATCGTGACGATGTTTGGGTGATTTAGCGCCGAAGCCGAACAGGCTTCCCGCTCAAAGCGTTCAAAGTCCTGTTTACCGGGCGACAGCTTGCTAGAAAGGATCTTGATGGCCAGGTCACGGCCGAGGCGAGTGTCCCGCGCCCGATAAACCTCGCCCATACCGCCGGCTCCGAGTGGAGAGAGGATTTCATAGCGACCGAATCGTGTGCCGGAGGAAAGTGTCAGCGATTCGTTTTGAGCTGCCACGACCGGGCCCGGCGTTGTGAGCCGCTCGTCCATATAATCATAATCACTCATTTCGCGTGCGGGTGCCAGATGCCTCACAACTCAGATTGGTGAAGGATAGCAAATTTCTGGAGGGTGTTTATGGATGTTAGATCGCTTCAACGGCCGTTAAAGGAACAGTATCGCCGTGAACCGAGCGCCTCGCGCATTACTTTGACGGCAAGGGGCGCCGAGACTGCTACTCCTATGACCTGCTCAGTGGATATCGGACGCGCGATCTATCAGGCCGAAGCCCACAAAGGAGTGGGAGGAACCGGTACGGCAGCATGTTCTGGCGATCTGCTGCTTGGTGCGCTGGCCGCATGCGCGCAGATCACCTGCCAACTAGTCGCGGTGGCTATGGGAGTTCCAACCCAGCACATCGAGGTTACTGTTACTGGCGACCTCGACCTGCAGGGTACTCTGGGGCTTTCAAAGGATGTCCCGGTCGGCTTTGAAGCAATTCGCGTCAAATTTGATATTGACGCGCCGCAGGCATCTTCAGAGCAAGTGCGAGCGCTGCAGGAGAAAACGGAACAGTATTGCGTCGTGCTGCAAACCTTGCTGCGGTCGCCGAAAATAAATACCGAGTGGAGCGGCTCATAGTTGATTCTTGCGTCTAGCGAATGATGTGAGGAACGTCCATTCTTCCGCAGCCTGCTGGACTCCGTTACCAGCGTAACTTTTCACGATTAATATTTCTTGGGAAACTCCATTTGGACCAGCACCCACGTTTGATCGTCCCCGTCCGGAGTTTGCGATGTGGAAATACCCTGCCCTGCTTTGTTTGATCTATGCCCTGAGTTGTGGCTCGTGGGCTCAAATTCAACCCGCGGCACAACCGGGCCAAACGCAATCCAGTGCAGCCGTGAAGCTAGCGGATGGCACTCCGATTAAACTCCGCATCGGTCAGATGCTCTCCTCCGCGGACGCGCACACCGGTGAAGTGGTTCGATTGGAAGTTGCGGAAGACGTTTGTGTCGGGAATTCCGTTGTGATCTTCTCTGGGACCACTGCGTCTGCGGTCGTTACAAAGACGAATTCGAAGAAGGTGAAGGGGGCAGCGCGTCAAC
>DAIMDJ010000251.1:0-4729 GCA_036725905.1 Terriglobales bacterium | reverse complement strand
ATGCGCGAGCGGCACGCCATTTTCTGCATAAGCCAGGAAATGTACCTGGTGTATGCGAGCCAACGCACGCGCATCCCGGCAAAGGGGCTTCCGATATCGAGCATCGCCCGGATCAATTGGAACCGCAGACATTTCCAGAAGGTCGTCCAACGTGATGATGGTCTCGGGCGGCAGAAGCCCACGCGACGTCGTCATGACAAGCGTCGCACGAAAGCCAGTCGGCGAATTCGAAAAAGCTTCCGCATAGGCAAGCTTGCCGCGAAAATACAGGCTGCTGATGAAGCTGAAGAGTTCCCCGAGCGAGGCGCCGTGTCGCCGGATGCGCTGGGCGAGTTCGAATTCGGAATTCCTGTTCAACAGCAAATTCCCGCGATGCAATCATTGCGGTCACCATGTCCGCTTTGTCCTCGTGCGCGGGGCCATTCACATCGACTCACACGAGCACTTTAAGAAATAATCTCGTCTGTGGGCACGCAGTTCAACGACATATTGTCCGGCAGACCTATGCACGATTAGCTCTGCCTTTTGTAGTTTGCTGGCATTCTGTTCAAGAAAACACTTCACTTTCTCCAGTTCACTCGTTTCTAGCTTTGCCATACGCGACCCTGTCACGGCGCTCCTGAAGGAACCATAAATTTTTCACATCTCCTCCGATGTTCTGGAGGACAGCTAAGAGAGATTTTCCTTGAGTAAATCCGGACCCGGTTTTCAACCCGGTTTCGTTTCGGCTACTGCGCATTTTCAAGTGCTTAGGCAGTCCCTAGCAGCCTCTTAAGTTGTTGGATTTACTCGCGAGAGGAAGATTGACACGTTAGAGGTCCGGACTCGGGTCCCAACTTGCCTACTATCTCACTCATCTCATTTCAGTTTGCGGGTTTCTTAGCCAATTTGTCTCCTCCAAAACTGTGGCCATTTTGTGGCCAGAACAGCCATAAATTACCGTTGCTGGCCACAATTTCCTGCGTTCACAAACTGACCCTGCGCGTCTCTTAGCGAAAGCGAATTGATTTGGTTTCAGTTACTTACAAATCGGCAGCTCTAACAGAAATTTCCCGGCCTACAGATTCTCAATCTTCAAACCCGGGTTCGATTCCCGGTAGCGCTACCAACTACATCCGCCAAAGCCCGCTAATTCAGCGGGTTCTGTTTTTGCCCAAAAAAGTTGGTGGCGCTCTTTGCCGGCAAAAAGGGCTCCCCGTGGTACACAAAATGGTACACAGAGATTTCGATCCGAAAAAGGCAGGTTTTTCGATTCCGAAAAGCACCCTACTTTTGGCTTAAAGCGGAGAGCCAAAAGAGCCAGCCGTTGGCGCCGAGTCCTCGATTCAGGAACTCCACTAGGTCACACTTTCGGCACCGACGGGGATAATTCAGTCGGCGTTCTGCTTATCCAGGACTGAGCTTCGTTTGGGATCACTTCAGTCCTTCAACCAGATATAGGTCAGAGAGGGTCCGAATGTAACCGTACACGTAGGCCTTGGCGTCGGCAGATATGGTTATGCCGCGGATAGTGTCAATTCCAGCAGCATCGGCCGGCGCAAGTTCCTTCCACGGCCTCCTTTGCCCGGTGGACAGGTCGAGCTGAACCACGCTCGCGGGAATCTGGCCAAAACGAAAAACATACAAGGCCCGCCCATCCGGCGACCAGCCGGTCGGCGCCTCATCCGGTTGTGTGGCGGAGACCAGAATTGGCTCGCCACCCGCAACGGGAAAAAGATAGACCTTGTGGTCCGGGCCAACGCCGGCAACCTGGTCACCCTTGGGGGAGATCACAAATGTCGGATTCACTCCTTCCGGACTGATCGCGCGTGGCTTGCCCTCGTCCGGAGATTCCACATAGAGACGAAACCCGTGCCCTGCCTCGTTGCCGGAGAAAACCAGCCGCTTCCCGTCGGGAAGCCACCGCGCCCTGAGGTGGTTGGTCGAATCGTGGGTGAGCCGCTTCGCCTCCCCCACCCCGGTCGGCAACAGCACGAGCGGGGACGGTGTGATGTTGGGGCGCGCGATCGCCCATTTTCCATCGGGCGACAGTCCGAGACCGATCCCTTCCCCGAGTCGAATGGCCGGCGAACCATCTGTCTTGCGAAGATAGACCGCGTACTTTGGTCCCCCGCCTTCCCCGGTCTCCCCGAATAGGACGGATCGACCATCGGCTGACAAATCGCCCGGCACTGACCAATCGAGCCAGGACAAGTCGCGTTCCTTGGCCTCGCCGGGCGCAAGCCCGATCATTCCGGCCCGGTCATTGTTACGAGTCAGCAGTACATTTCCGTCCCGGCCGACATCGAGCAACATCAATTCTCCCGGAACCCGCGCCAGCAGCCGGACTGTTCCCGCGAGATTGACCGCATAAAGAGACCGATCTCCGCCGGTTCGGGTTGCGCTGAACCAGACTTCATCGCCGCCCGGCGACCACGCCAGCCCCTGAATACTGTCCCAGCCGGTGGAAAGAGTAGTTTTCTTTCCCGCCATATCGACTACCGCAACGGCACCGCCGTCATCACCAAGCTGAAGGTGGTCAATAAAAGCGATCATGTCCGCCTTTGGTGAAATGCGAAGATGACCGATCCATCCATCCGCTTGGTAGAGCACTTTGTCCGGTGGAAACTCCAGGCGCTCACGGCCTTCCACCTCCCGGACAATCGCTAGAGTGTTTCCGTCGGGAGACCAATCGGCCCATTCGACGTTCTCCCGGATCTCCCGCGGAGCGCCCCCGACCAAAGGCACCCGCGCCAGCGTGCCGGCGTAAAGGAATTGCGCTCTGGGGTGACTTCCAAGCGAAAGCGCCATTTCGCCCGAAGCGGAGATGGCCAGAACGTCGGCTCCCGCCGGTCTCAACTCCTGCGACTCAGGGCTCTCGGGTCGAGTCGTGAACAGTTCGAGTGGCTTTCCTTCCCAAGCCGCGCTGTAAATGATTGTCTTCCCGTCGGGAGCAAAACGCGCGGAGTGGACAATGCCACGACGGAAGGTGAGCGGGTGGTAGACCGGAAGAGAAGTCTGCGCTGGACGCTGAAGCAAGAACATTCCCACGGCAATACCGGCAATGAGCGCAAGTCCGGCAGCCACCAACGCCGGTAGGAAAACGCGTTTCCTCGGCACCGTGCTCTCGCCGAGCCGATCGACTGCCGATATCTTTCCCGAGGAAGCCGCTGTGAGGACCGCATCCGCAGACCGCACTCGCGAGGTATCTAAGGCCCGTTTCAGACGCTTCAGGTCCCCCCGCAGCTCGGCAGCCGTCTGATAGCGGAACTCGCGGTCCTTCTCGAGAGATTTGGAGATCAATTCTTCGAGTTTCGCCGGAATCTTCGGGTTCGCACTCGACGCTGGCGCGGGCGTGCGATTCAGGATCGACTCAAAGATCACCCCTGTGCTGTTGCCCGAAAACGCGACCTCCCCAGTTGCCATTTCGTAGAGCACAGCGCCGAAAGCGAACAAATCGGTGCGCGGATCAAGCTCCTCCGCGCGAACTTGCTCTGGCGACATGTATGCCACGGTTCCGACCGTCGAACCAGGGCTGGTCATCTGTGCCCCATTTGTGGCCGTCAGCATTCCCGAACCCTCGAGGCCTCCGCCGTATCCGGGGGCTAGCTTCGCCAGGCCGAAGTCCAGCAACTTGGCTTGCCCGCGTTTGGTGACGAAGATGTTCGCCGGCTTGATGTCGCGGTGAATGATTCCTTTAGCATGGGCGGCATCCAGGGCGTCGGCAACCTCGATGGCGAGACTTAATAGCGCTTCCGTGTCCATCGGTCGCCCCGCGATGCGATGCTTCAACGTCTGCCCGTCCAGGTATTCCATGACAATGAAAGCCTGGCCATCCTGCTCGTCAACCTCGTGGATGGTGCAGATGTTGGAATGGTTCAGAGCTGATGCGGCGCGCGCCTCGCGCTGGAAACGCTCCAGAGCCTGGCGGTCTTTGGCGACTTCCTCGGGAAGGAACTTCAGCGCGACAAAGCGCCCGAGCTTGCTGTCCTCAGCCTTATAGACGACGCCCATCCCACCGCCGCCCAACCTTTCAACGATGCGATAGTGGGATATGATCTGGGCAATCATGAGCGAAGAAAACTGGATAACACAGAGGCCGCCATCTTAGGCGGGATTCGCGGAGCAGTCAAACGCCACCGTCGTAGTCGACAAATCATGCTCGTGGTAACCGCTCCAGCGATCTCGAAACCCAGCTAGAAGGAGCTGTTGCGGTGAGAGCCTGCGGTGGAAGCAAGAACGAAAAACAGAATGAACGACTACGAACTAATGAACGCGCCTGAACAGACACACACAGCAGCACTATGTTTCACGGTTTCTGTTGCGCGGGTTTCATAGGACCGGAAAGAAAGTGTATGTCTTCGACAAATTGACCGGACGTGTCCTCCCGCTTCTGAATTTCAGATAACCCCAGTCGTGCTGAACAACACCATCAATCCAGGTGACGGGATTCGCGGAACTTTGGGCGTCGGGGTCAGAGGTATCGAAAGCTCTCTTGACAAATTCCTCAGCGCAGTAGCAGAATCTACTGGCGAATAAAAAGCGAACGAACTCTGGATTCGCCTTGCGGCAATCCTTCCGGATGGCCTGAAGTTCCCTGAAATTCTAAGGTCCATTTATGTCTTCTTCTTCTCCCCTGTGTTGCGCCGAAATGGCCTTGGGCCGTCTACCCGGCTTTTTACCCAAGTCTGGGTTGGCGCTGGTTCTAGAACGGCTATCGCAGATGCCGAGGCTGGTCGCTGTTACTCCC
>DAIMDJ010000250.1:0-4748 GCA_036725905.1 Terriglobales bacterium | reverse complement strand
GCGCGCGGCCGCAGTTCGCGATAGCTTTCCTGAAAAATTGGGAGGAGACGCTCTCTCACGCTGTCGTTACATTAGCATTGCTGCGTGGCGGAGAAAATATATGGAGAGGTACGACAAAATGTGCCCAACGACCACAGGACTCACACTGATCGCCTACGGCTTTTCCTTCCTCTTATGCTTAAACGCCTCTTCCTGCTCTGCGAGCAGTTGGCGATGATCTTGAGCGCCGGTGTCCACGGTCTCAACCGCATTCGAGAGAAGAAATTCGTAATCCTTTGTGTCTTCCTTGCCAGCGGTAACTGAATCCTTGAACGCGCGCAGCTTGGACTGAAATTCCGCGTCGCCCTCGATGACCGCTTTCAGCGCTTTGCGCAGATCGGACTTGCGTCCTTCATAAGTATCAATGTTGTCATTCAGCTCGTCATACACATCGAGAAAATCCTGAAGCTTGTCATGCGTCGCTTGGGCGCGGTCCGTTACCTTGGGGTCGGAGCGCACTTGCTCCACCGCCGCCAGCCGCGCTCGCGCAAATTTTATGTAAAGTTTGAGGCGCAGTTCGGGTTCCCATGCGGTATCGCGCAACTGATCAACTTCAAGTCGAGTCAACGGATCGCGGCGACGTTGCGACCACGCCGGAGAAATCAAGGCCGGTAATAATAGGGAAGTAAAGATCCAGCGAGTGCGGATCATGGCTTGCCCTTTTTCCCGAACATACGGGATAGCAGCTCAGTCCGCATCTGCTCCAGACGGTCAGCCGCGGCCTGCACCGGGCCCTGGTCTTCATATGGGAGGCCGCGCTTGAGGTCGCGTAGCTTCTGCGCCATCTTGCGCAATGCGATCTCGGTATCCTTCAGTTTCTTGCCAATCTGACTCGCGGCGTCGCTGGCTTTCCCGGAGTAGCCCACGAGCTCGTCCACCGATTTCCGCGCGGCATCGTTCTCGCCCGTCTTATAAGATTTTTCCGCAGCCTCAAGTTCCTTGCGCGCAATTTCAATGTAGAGATGCGGCTGGTCTTCAGCCCGTGCGGAAGGTGCGCGTGCGATCAGTTGTTCCAGAGTTTGTTGCTTGCTGCCGTAGGTCGCGACCGAAATCCCGGCAAGAAGAGTGAGCACAACCATCGAGCTGCGCATAATTATTTTGTCGGCTCGATCGCAATCAGGCGATGTCGCGCTTGCCATTCCTGATCGGGAAATTTACCGTCGGCGACCTCCAGAAAACGATGATAATTCTCCGCTGCCTGCTTCTTGCTGCGCAAGTGGTCATACGCTGTTGCGCGGAGAAAATAACTCAGCGGCATCTCCGGCGCGAATTTTGCGCGATCATCCAGCGCCTTGATGGCGAGTTGGTAATTTTTGGTTTCGTTCCCGGCCACCGCCAGATCCCAGTAAGCGGAGCCTAAATCCGACTTGAGATTAATCGCGTTAACTAATTCCTGCTGCGCTTCCGGGAATTTGCGCTGCTCCAGCAACGCGTGTCCCAAACCCTGATGCAGCTCAGCATCATTCGGATGTGACGCGAGGAGCGCGCGATATTGCGTTTCCGCTTGATCGTACTTCTTCGCACTTACGTAAAGGTCGGCCAAATCGCGCTGCGCTGCGGTGTCATTAGGATCGAGCTTCAGCGCGCTTTGCAATTCCACGATTGCGCCGTCGTTCTGGCCATCCGCCGCCAGCATCCGGCCAAGCTGCATGTGCGCGCTGGCGTCATTCGGATGCAAAGCCACCAACTTCCGTAGAATGCCTTCAGCATCAGTGAAGCGATGTCCCCGCATGTAGACGTTGGCCAAGGCTGCCAACGCATCCCCCGACGATGGATTAATCGTGGCCGCCTGTTTGTATTCCTGTTCGGCATCGGCAAAATGATTCTGCTTTTCAAGCAAGGCTCCCGCCGCAAGGTGTGGTTCCGGATCTTTTGGCTCCAGTGCCGCGGCTTGCCGGTATGCTTCGATGGCTTCGTCAGGCTTATTGGCTTCGATCACACGCGCAAGTGAAAGCCACGCGCGCGCGCGACCCTCGGCCTCATGCGCGGTTGGCTTCAGCTTCGTAGCGGCGCGCAGAAATTGCTCGGCATCAGGCTGGCCGGCACGCGCGAGCATCAAGCCAAGATTGAGATTGGATTCAAAAACATCCGGCTTGGCAGCAACCGACTTGCGATAGGCGGAGATCGAGTCCTCGCTCTGACCTAGCGCGTTGTAGAGAAATCCGAGATCAAACCATGCAGCATAGTTGTTGCCATCGCGCTCCACAACCTTCTTCAACAACGGTTCCGCCGTGGCGTAATCTTTTTTCTCAATCGCAGACTCGGCTTGCGTGAGTTCTGGAGGTGAAGAAGGATCTTCAACCGCGACTTTGTGATGGCGTACAGCTTTGCCAGTCTGGGCTGCAGAAATCACCTGCGCAATTGCCAAGCAAAAGACCAGGGCCAGGCATAGCCCACGTAGCCCCGGACGCCCTCGTCCGGGGGCTGCCAAAATCCTATTTCCGTCCATTGCCACGCGATCCATTCCCATTCAACACGCGCGCCAGAAATTTTCCGGTATACGAATTCGGCAGCTTAGCGATCGCTTCCGGCGTACCGGTCCCGATAACATAACCGCCTCGCTCCCCGCCTTCCGGACCTAAATCGATCACCCAATCTGCCGTCTTGATTACTTCGAGATTATGCTCGATCACCAGAATCGAGCCCCCTGCCTCAATTAGACGGCGGAACGCGGCGAGTAGTTTACTGACATCATCGAAGTGCAAGCCTGTCGTAGGCTCATCAAAAATGTAGAGCGTGCGACTGCGGCGGCGCTGACCATCGCTCGGCGGTCTCCCCAAACTCCGCGCCGCTGGCTGCAGATGCGCCGCCAGCTTCATGCGCTGCGCCTCGCCTCCCGAGAGAGTCGTCGCCGACTGACCCAGGCGCAGATATCCGAGCCCGACTTCTTCCAGCACTCGCAGCTTCTCGACGATCTTGGGCACGCCGGCAAAAAATTGCAGCGCTTCCTTGACGGTCGAGTTCAAAACTTCATGGATATTTTTCCCGCGATAGCGCACGTCCAGAACCTGCGGCTTATAGCGGGTGCCTTTGCACTCCTCACAGATCAGTTCCACGTCCGCCAGAAACTGCATTTCAACCGTGACCGTACCGTCGCCCTGGCACACTTCGCAGCGGCCGCCCGGCACGTTGAATGAAAAATGCCCAGCCGTCAGGCCTCGCTTCTTCGCTTCAGGAAGCGAAGCAAACAGCTCGCGAATGCCGTCGAATGCCTTTATGTATGTGACCGGATTGGAGCGCGGCGTGCGCCCAATTGGTGATTGGTCAACCAGAATCACTTCGTCGATGAACTCCGCGCCTTCCAGGCGCTCCCAACATGGAGCCGATGGCGTGCCAGTAGTTTGCTTCTTCGCCGATGACAAAGCCTGATACAGCACATTGTGCAGCAGCGTAGACTTCCCCGAGCCGGAGACGCCCGTGATGGCCACGATCATTCGCAGGGGAATGCTGAGATCGACATCCTTTAGGTTGTGCGCGTGAGCACCGTAAATTTTGATCTGCTGCGTGCCCGGCGTGCGGCGCGCACTCGGCATCTGGATGCGGAGTTCATCAGCCAGATAGCGTCCGGTGAGCGAACTCGGATTTCTGCGTATCTCATCATATGATCCGACGGCGATCACCTTGCCACCGTTTTCTCCGGCGCCCGGTCCAAGATCGAGAATGCGGTCGGAAGCGCGCATCACGTCGGGATCATGCTCCACCACCAGAATCGTATTTCCCAGATCGCGGAGATCGTGAAGAATGTTGATCAGCCGGTGAGTATCCCGGCTGTGCAGCCCAATCGAAGGCTCGTCGAGGACGTAAAGCGTTCCCACAAGCCGCGACCCGAGCGATGTCGCGAGCTGAATGCGCTGTGCCTCTCCGCCCGAGAGCGTCGAAGAAAGACGGTCCAACGTCAGGTATTCCAGTCCGACGTCGTTCAGGAAGCGGAGCCGCTCACGAATTTCCAGGAGAAGCTTGTCCGCAATCCCGGCTTCTTGTTCCGTCAGTTGTAGGTCATCAAAGAATTTGGCAGCGTCCTCCACGGTCAAGCAGCAGATTTGGCAAATGTTTTTGCCGTTAATCTTGACCTGCTGCGCTTCCATCCGTAGCCTCACTCCATTGCAGCTTGAGCAGACGGAATACCCACGGTAGCGGCTGAGAAATACGCGCACGTGCAGCTTGTACTTTTTTCGTTCGAGGTGATTGAAAAATCCGCGAATGCCTGGAAACCGCCCTTCGCCTTCGATCACCAGCCGCTGCTGGTCGGCATCAAGCTCCGCCCAGGGCACGTCAAGCGGCAACCCACTTTGTTTCGCGAAACGCTTCAGCTCGGTGAAGAGCGGCTTGTATTTCGGCTTGGTCCAAGGCTCGATCGCGCCCTCGTTCAGCGTCTTCGAAGGATCAGGGATCACCAGATTGAGATCGAAATCAATCGTGTTGCCGAATCCCTGGCAGCGCGGGCAAGCGCCATATGGGTTGTTGAAAGAGAATAGGCGCGGCTCCGGCTCTTCGTAACGAATATTGCAGCGCTTGCACTCGAACCGCTGGGAGAAGCGCAGCCGTTGCGGCGCTTCGCGCTCACGTGGCGCAGTTTCGAAGATCACTTCGCCCGACTCGCGATAGCTGATCTCCACCGCGTCAACAATGCGCGCGCGAGAATCAGATGAAACAGCCAACCGGTCGACGAGGAGAAACACAGGTTCCGCGAAGTTGAGATCCAGCAGGGA
>DAIMDJ010000249.1:0-4759 GCA_036725905.1 Terriglobales bacterium | reverse complement strand
ATGCAGAAGCAGCGGTTCTCGTCTAGGCTGCCTCTTTTCCCTGCTGTTCGCCTGATCCAGCCTTCTTCCTGCCATTGTTCTCTCCGCCGTTCTTCTCTGTGCTTGAGGCGATATCCTTGGCTGTCTTGTTGGCGGGGTCGCCTTCCTTTTTGGGCTCCTTCCCGTGAACTGTTTCGGCGGCGGCGTTCCCGGCCTTTTCAGGAGCCTTTTGTGCAATTTCGGCAGGACCTTTTTCCGTAGCCTGCTCAACGGTTTTCGTGGCGGTAGAGAGCAGGCGTTCCATCCTGATCCGTGCGGCATGCCATCTGACGCTACTTGCGTTTTTCGCTTGTTCGAAATAAGGGGCGAGTTGCTCATCTGTGGCTATCCCTTTGCCTTTCAGGAATTGCACAATCGCCGCGCTTTGAGTTTCCAGTGCTTCGAACGAAGGAAATAATTCATCGAGTACCTGTTCCGCAACGCTACGGTCCATTTTTGGTCTCCTCGCGAACTCACCTTTTGATGCAAAACCATAAAGTGGCAGCAAGGGCAGAACGGAAGCACTTAGGGCTCCTCAGACACGAACTCCACGTCAGTACCCGTGGGCTACGCCACACAGGGCGTAGCTACAGCAATCGTCCTTGCGCGCGTGCGAAGGCCCCCTCGAGGTAAATCGGCTCTAGACCAGACGCCCAATACTCGATGGCGATCCGGTTGGGCTGTGACGTCTCTTGTTCGGTGCGCAACACCGATTTGCGCTTATCGGTCGGATGAAACTCGAGCCAGCCCTCCCAAGTGCCGTGAGTTCTCTCCTGCCCGTAGATGCGTACGATGTATGTCGTGCCGTCCTCGCTCTTCACGCCTGTCGAGTGTTCATGAATGAATTCTGCCATTGTTTGTTTCTCCTACCATGCCGGGCGCTGGCGAGAGTGACCAGACCTTTCGCGGACAATAGAAACCATAAAACCTAGTCTAAGTCTAAGGCGGAGGAGTAATGCAAAGTGGATTCAGCCGTGCCTTTATCTTTTGTTGCTGCTTACGACTGTCGCTCTTTCTCTTCTGAGAGACACAGATAACGCCGTCGAGTCCCGCGGTCATTACGCTATTCCGGGCTGTGCCACCCACCGACGTCCGTGATTAAACGGTCGGCCTCATGAGGTCCCCACGACCCGGGCTCGTAGGAATGTAGAGCACTGGCATTCCCCAGAATCGGCTCAACGATGGCCCAAGCCGCTTCGACCGCGTCCTCCCGTACGAAAAGCATGCCATCTCCGTGCATGGCATCTCCAAGGAGGCGCTCGTAGGCATCCACCTCGTCCGCTGTTTGTTTTTCCACCGCCGTGAGTTTTGCCGGCATTGGCACCAGGTCTGCACCGGGGCGTTTTATCTGCGCGCCCAGGCTCAGCGTGATATCACCCGGCCCTAAGCGGAAGCGGAAATAATTGCAAGTATTGCCCGCCAGATTGTCGAGCGGGGGCTTTCTGAGTTTGACCAGTACTTCTGTAGCCGTAACTGGCAAGCACTTTCCCGCGCGAATCAGAAATGGCACTCCCGACCACCGCCAGGATTGAATCTCGAGACGCACGGCAGCGAACGTTTCGGCCTTGGAATCCCGCGAGACTCCCTCTTGGCTGGTGTAGCCCTTGAATTGCCCGCGAACCAGATGCTTCGGGTCGAGTGGCGGAATTGTGCGAAACACCTTGACGGTCTCATCGCGAATGGAATCACAATGCAGGCCAGTAGGAGCCTCCATGGCCAGAAAAGCCACCACTTGAAGCATGTGGTTCTCGACCACATCCCGGATCGCTCCCGTGGCATCGTAAAATTTCCCTCGCCCTTCAATGCCGAATTGTTCCGCCATGGTGATCTGGACACTCTCAATGTAATTCCGGTTCCAGATCGGCTCCAGGAAGCTGTTGGCGAAGCGAAAGAAAAGAAGATTGAGGACGGCTTCTTTGCCAAGGTAATGGTCAATACGAAAGATGCGCGATTCCGGAAGCACAGCATGCAGAGCAGCATTCAACTGCTGCGCTGAGCGAAGATCATGTCCAAAAGGCTTCTCGACAATCACTCGTGCATTCTTCATGCAGCCCGAACGTGCGAGAGATTCGACAACATTGATAAAAAGGTTGGGCGGAATTGCCAAATAATGAGTGGGGCGGGTTGCCGAACCGAGCGCTTTCTTCAAGCGATCAAAGGTCGCAGGCTCTTGATAATCACCACCAACGTAGTGAAGCAAATTCAAAAGCTTAGCCAAGCTGGGTTCATCGATATTTCCGCCTTGTTGACGCACGCTATCGCTGGCCCGTTCTTTCAGATGCTCATCGGTTCTCCCAGCCTTGGCTACACCGATCACAGGTATGTCCAGGTGACGACGCTGGACCATGTGATAAAGAGCGGGAAAGATCTTCTTGTGAGCGAGGTCTCCCATCGCCCCGAATAGAACCAGGACATCGGCTGGCCTTGCTTCTTCCGGGGGCTCACTGCCCATGCAGGCATTTCTGAGATCGGGCATAGGTTTTCCAGGTCTCGCCACACGGTCCCAACATGCGGCATAAATAATCTTAGCAGCGCCGAAGGTGGATCAATCGCGGTGCTAGGCTAGTCGAAACGCGGCTTCGGATACGCTCAGCCGATTCTATGGAGAAACCGCAATCATCCCGGATAAACAGATTCGTCGTTCCGGTAACCATCCTGTTGACCTTCATCTCATTCTGGAGAGCAGCGGCGATCGTCCTATCAGATCTTGGCTCTTCGGCTTATTACGTAGGCGGCATAGCGGAGAAAGCGATCGGGAAATCAGCGCCCTGGTTCATTCTCGGGATCATGCTGCTTTCGTATTCGGTGCGGGCAGTGTACATCGAGAGCTGCAGTATGTTTGTGCGAGGCGGGGTGTACAGGGTCGTGCGCTACGCGATGGGTAGCACTGCGGCCAAGATTTCCGTGTCGGCTCTGATGTTTGACTATGTGCTCACGGGCCCCATCAGTGCTGTAAGCGCAGGATTGTACCTTGCCGGGTTGATCAACGAAACCGCACAGCATTCGCGATTCTTAACGGTGCGGTTGCCGCCGCAATTATTTGCCGCGGGATTCGCCATTCTGGTGACGCTCTACTTTTGGCACACCAACCGCGTTGGCATTCCGTTTTCCAGCGGAAAGGCGCTCCGCATCATGCAGATCACCGCCGTCATGGTGGTGATTCTCATTGCCTGGTCCCTTTATACGATCCACCGCCACGGATCCCAGCCGATTCCAGCCCCAATCATGAGTAATTTCAAGTTTAGCGAGGAAGCTCTGGGATGGCTAAAAGGCACTAGGGCTCCGCGAGTTGCCATCGTGGCCATCCTCATTGGACTCGGGCATTCGCTGCTCGCCATGAGCGGCGAGGAGAGCCTGGCGCAGGTCTACCGGGAGATCGCTGCCCCCAAGCTGCGCAATCTTAAACGGGCCGGTCTGGTAATTTTCATCTTTAGCATGCTGTTCACGTCGCTGGTATCGTTCTTCGCTGTGATGATCATCCCAGATAGCGAGCGCAGTAAGTACTTTGACAACCTGATATCGGGAATCTCGATGTTCCTGGCTGGCCCCTTTGGTCTCAAGCTTGCCTTCCATGCGTTCGTTGTGCTGGTCGGAGTCCTTATTCTTTCCGGAGCCGTCAATACCGCGATCATCGGGTCGAATGGCGTGCTAAACCGGCTCGTGGAAGATGGCGTTCTGCCTGATTGGTTTCGAGAGCCACACCGGAAATACGGAACCACATTCCGCCTCATTAATCTCATTATTGCCTTACAACTGGCCACCATCGTGGTGAGCCGTGGCAATGTTTACATGCTCGGCGAAGCTTACGCGTTTGGGGTGGCTTGGAGCTTTGCGATGAAAGCCCTTGCCGTCTTGGTGCTCCGCTTCAAGGAACCGCAAGCCGAGCGTTGGAGAGTGCCGCTCAACCTACGCGTAAGCGGGACTGAGATTCCTGTCGGCTTGGCGCTCATCACTATGGTGCTGTTTTTGCTGGCAGGCATCAACTTGCTGACGAAGACGACAGCCACCATCTCCGGAGTAGCTTTCACGATCATATTCTTCACTGCCTTTTCGCTTTCAGAGAAACTTTACGCACCAGAGGTGGCGCGCAAACCGAAACTCGGCGAAGCAGAGACGGAGCGATTTCGTCTGCAAGTGCGCGAGAATCTCTCTCCCCTATCTTTGCAGGTTCGATGTGGCAATATCTTGGTTGCCGTGCACGACCCGAACCATTTAAGCGCCCTCCAGAAGACTTTGGAAGAAGCCGATCCGAGGAAACACGATATCGTTGCGTTGTCCGTCAATTCGAACGTTGAAGAATCTGCGAACGAAGTCGCTGATCCGGCTCAGGTGATGGACGAATGCGAGACCTCGGTATTTAGCCAAGTGATACATGCTGCGGAGAAAGTAGGAAAGCCGGTGCGGCCGATTGCTATTGCGGGCAAGAATCCCTATAGCCTGATACTTCAAGCTGCGCGTCAGTTGTGCTCTTCACGTGTGGTGATCGGTGCGTCCCGAGTGATGAGTCTGAGCGAGCAGCAGGAAAAGATAACTGCCGCATGGCAACGATTGTTCCCGCCGGTGGCGCTCTCCGTGGAAATTGTTCCGGATGAAAATCGGGAATCAAAGTACTTCACGTTAGAGAAACAATTACCGTAAGAGAGAGGTTTCTGTCGTTACAGGGCGCAACTACTTGGTTACACTCGGACCGTGAGGAGCCGCCGATTCAAAAGCCGCAATCTACGCCCGCGCCAGGGGGTCG
>DAIMDJ010000248.1:2219-4774 GCA_036725905.1 Terriglobales bacterium | reverse complement strand
GGTCATCACGATGGACGGCGCGCGAACCATTTACGATGACGGCGCCGTTGTCGTCAGAGGCGACACGATCGTCGCTGTTGGCCCGCGAGCCGAAGTCGAAGCTAAGTACGCTAGCTCGCAGACGATCGATGCGCGCGGCAAGCTGGTTCTCCCCGGATTCATCAATGGCCACACCCATGTGCCGATGACGCTTTTTCGCGGCCTGCATGATGACGTCACGCTTAACGACTGGCTTTACAAATACATCTTCCCGGCTGAAGCCAAAAACGTGAACGAGGAATTCGTGCGCTGGGGAACGCGGCTCGCGGCAGCGGAGCAGATCCGCTCAGGGGTCACGACTTTCGCCGATATGTATTACTTCGAAGATGCTGTGGCCGAGGAAACCAAAGCTGCGGGCATGCGCGGCGTACTCGGGGAGACATTCATCGATTTTCCGGCGCCGGACAACAAAAGCGAAGCCGAGATGCTCGCGTACACCGAGAAGTTCCTGAAGAAGTGGCAAGGCGATCCGCTGATTTACGCGGCAGTAGCGCCGCATTCGATTTACACCTGTTCACAAAAAACGCTTCAGGATGCCACGGCCTTGGCGCGCAAATATCATGCGCCGATTCTGATCCACGTTGCTGAGATGAAAAAAGAATGGGAGGACAGCCAGAAACAGCACGGAATGTCGCCTGTGCAATACCTGGACAAGATCGGCGTACTCGGACCAGATGTCGTATCAGCACACTGCATTTTTGTGGATGGCGCAGACCGCAAGACTTTGGCGCAGCGGCAAGTGGGATGCGTGCACAACCCGTCGAGCAACATGATGATCGCGAGCGGCGTTGCGCCCGTGCCGGAGCTGCGCGCTGCCGGTGTCGCCGTTGGGCTCGGGACCGATGGCCCAGCCGGGAGCAACAATGACCTCGACTTGATGGAGGAGATTGACCTCGCAGCGAAGCTCGCCAAGATTACGAAAATGGATCCGTTGGCGCTCAACGCGAAAGCGGTCGTAGAAATGGCGACAATCGACGGTGCCAAAGCGCTGCACATGCAAACAGAGATCGGCTCGCTCGAAGCAGGCAAGAAGGCCGACCTGATTCTAATCAGTTTGGACGAGCCAAACGCTGTGCCGATGTACAGTGTCTATTCGCAAATCGCCTACTCGCTGAAAGCCAGCGATGTGCAAACAGTTGTGATTGGTGGGCGTGTGGTCATGCGCGACCGGAAATTGCTGACCGTGAATGAAGAGGAAGCCATCGCAAAAGCGCGTGAGTATCAGAAGAAAATAGCCGCATCTTTAGGCTTGCAGTGATGAGAACAGAAAGTGAATTAGCAGAGTAAGAACTTGTCATTCCGAACGCCTTCAGGCGTGAGGAATCTGCTTTGGATTCTCCGCAAACAGCAGATTCCTTGCTTCGCTCGGAATGACAAATCTCTTTAGACTTTTGTACACGAGTTCTCATCGTGTAATTACTTCCGGCACTCTCGTCGCCGGCGGCGTGTTTCGGCTGCGTTGAGCGCTAACCACACCATCGATGATCACCATACCGATGCCCGGAAGGTCACCGCGTTGAATGCTCTCAAGCAGATCTTTGCCTGATGAATGCTGGGCTTTATCCATCAGAACAAAATTTGCCGCCTTGCCCGGCGCAATCAATCCGCAATCAAGATTGCGGATTTTCGCCGTATTGCCGGTTGCGAAACAGATTGCCACCTGGGCCGGCACGTCGCCCAATGAAGAAAGCAGCGATATCATGCGTAGAACTCCCAGCGGCTGCACGCCCGATCCCGCGGGGGAATCGGTACCGAGAATCACTCGTCCGAGCTGATTCAGTTCTTTAGCGGTTCTTAGAGTCAGCAATGCGGCGCGCTCGTTGCCGTTATGCACAATCTCCAGAGCGCGTGAAGATTTCTCGCACAACGCCGTGATCTGATCGTCGGGCAATGCGGTATGGCCGCCATTGACGTGGCCGATGACGTCAGCATCGGTCTCGAGCACGATGTCTTTGTCAATGAGACTTGAGCCTGGGATCGAGGGTCCGCCGGTATGAATCGTGCTCTGAATTCCGTATTTCCGAGCCCAGGCGACCATCTGGCGTGCGGTCTTTCCGTCCTTGACGCTACCCAACCCTACCTCGCCGAGAATATTCACGCCTGCTGCTGCGAGCTCTTTGAAGTCGTCTTCGACCATTCCGTGCTCGATTACCGGCGCGCCTGCATGAATTTTCACCCCGCCCGGCCGGAACGCATTAAATGATCGCTGGGCACAGATCGCCATTGCCTTCAGCCCAACAACATCTTTCGGGCGTCCCGGAGTGTGCACTTCGCCTGCGGAAATCATGGTGGTCACGCCACCATGCATGTAGCTGTCGATCCATCCCAGTTGATTCTGACGGGGAGTCCAGTCGCCAGCGACCGGATGCACATGACTGTCGATCAGACCTGGACTGAGAGCAGTTCCGCGGGCGTCTATGACCGTCGCGGCGTTCCCGACGTCAACATCTTTTTCCCGCCCCACTGAAACTATCTGGCCATCTACTGCAAGCACGGTATCGGCATCGAGGATTGGT
>DAIMDJ010000248.1:0-2119 GCA_036725905.1 Terriglobales bacterium | reverse complement strand
CAAGCAGACTTCATGCTGCCTGGTGGCAAATTGTATGTACCCGGAGCCGAGAAGCTGCTTCCAAACATACGCCGGCTCACGGATACAGCACGCATAAGAAGAGTGTTCCTCGTGTCACATGGCTGTTTTCACACCAACGACGATCCCGAATTCAAAACCTTTCCCCCGCATTGTGTGCAAGGCACGCCGGGAGCAAATTTCGTTCCTGAAGCATTAACCGACCAGGTATTCCGAGTTCCAAATACCGCGGATGCGACCTTGCCGCCGCAACTTGAAAAGTTTCAGCAAATCCTTCTTGAGAAGCAGACCCTGGACATTTTCGAGAGCCGCCACGCGGGCACTTTGGTCGAGCGATTGGGGACCAAGCCGGGATTTGTGGTGTTTGGAGTTGTCACCGAATATTGCGTTCGTCTGGCGGCTAAGGGATTGCTGCAGCGCGGCCGGCGCGTCTCTGTGGTTGAGGATGCCATCGAAACCCTTAAGCCCGAAGAGGGTACCCGCGCTATTTCTGAGCTACGCGCATTAGGCGCAAAAATGATTACAACCGATGAGGTGCTGGCGAGCCTGGACCAGTAGCTTTCGTCGCCAGCTCTGGCTCGTCGATTCAGTTGAGTTTTCCGAGCCTCTTATAGAGACGGTCGGCCTCCTCTTGTTCGGCAGTTGCTTGCGCTGGACGGCGGGTGAGCCTGTATATTTCAGCCATGCCACGATGCGGTTCCGGCTCTTGGGGCCGCAGTTTCGCTGCTTCTTCGAAATAACGAAACGAATCGGAATACCGTCGTCCGCCCTGGCTCTTGCGCGCAAGCTCGAGGGTGGCGGAGTAGAGCAAGTCCGCCGTTCCGGAATCTTCCACATTAAGTTGATGCGCGTGGCGGAGCGTTTGATAAGCCGCCAAATCCTCGCCCAGCTTTGAGAGAACGGCCCCATAGAGGGCGTTCAGTTGAAATAAGTCCGGCCAGCGCTGCAGGGCATTGGCAAGCGGGGCGCGCGCCTCCTCAAATCGATTCAGCTGAAAATAGGCCAGCGCGAGGTTATATTGCATTTGCGGCGATTGCGGGGCCAACTCCGCGGCCCGGCGCAAAGGCTTCAGCGCCGCTTCTGAGTCTCCATGTTGGCCGTAGATCGTGCCTAGCTCGGTTAATTTTTCTGCATCATCAGGATCGTACAATTGCTCGCACACCGCGCGCGCCTCGTCTCTCAGGCCTTGGTCCAGCTTCTGCGCGCATTCCATTCTGAGCCTGCTCTCATTGTCTTCGCGTTGCCGTAGCTCGTCCGAAAGCGCCAGGGCCTTCTTGGCTTCCTCCTCACGCCCTTGTTTGCGATACACGAGTCCGAGCTGATAAGGAATGCGGGCATCGCGCGGATTGGCTTGAGCGGCTTCTTTCAACCACTTTTCAGCAGCAGCTAGATCTCCCTGCTTGAAGTAGGCGTAGCCGAGAAAATAAGCGGTATCGGGAAAAGGAGGCTTGGCGGCAGCCTCATTTAAATTTCGGATTGCGCCTTCGAATTTGCGCTCCTCGAGGTCCACTCTTCCCAAGTAATACAACACATTTGGATGATCTCCAACTTCACGATGAACCGCCTCAAATTCCTGGCGCGCTTCATCGAATTTCTTCATCTCGAACAGCGCGACTGCCAAAGGAAAGCGCGCCCGCAGAGTCAACGTCGGGTCCAGTTTCAGGGCGGCGCGAAATTCGCTCGCGGCCTCGTCGTATCTGTCCTGTTTCAAGGAATCGTAGGCCTTACCCAGGTGTGCTTCCGGAGTGTTCATTGCGGTCGGGGCGGGAGCCGCCTGACCTCCAGCGCTGAATTCCGCAAAGCTGAGCAATGCCAGCGTGGCGAGTAAAACCATGCTTTGTGGTCTGAAATGGTGGGGCGCCATGGTATGCCCGTGCGGTCTCCGCGAGGACTGGGACCATTATAGATGCGAGTGCGCGGTGATCCGTGACCACCTCTCAAGGTTGCCACGCAGACGTTGTGGGCGAGACTCGTGCGGCGGGGGAGAGAAGCCCATGAGTTCGACTGGGACGAGCACAATGAAGAGCATCTTGCAAAGCATGGTATCAGCCGCTCCGACGCGGAAGACGTGTTGTCCGGAAATCACATCCTTCTGGAATAC
>DAIMDJ010000247.1:0-4779 GCA_036725905.1 Terriglobales bacterium | reverse complement strand
GCAACTTGGACAGAAGCGCTGGAAACACTTCAGGCGCCTGCTGGCTGCGACGGAATTATTAGATTAACACGGCGGTTTGGTTGTTGGAGACCGCGCGATTTTTGGCGTAGTGGGCCGGTTTCCGAGTTGCATTCGTAAAGCCGTACAATCCGCAGTATGTACGTTGCTGTCCGGCAGCTTAAACACTACTCATGGGCAGCGCTATTAACGGCCACGGCCGTAGGCTGCCTCGTATGGGCGCAGCCGCATGCGAATCTTACGACCACGGCATTGGTGCTCGTCCTAGTGGTAACCGTCTCCGCCATCGCCTGGGGCAGCGGCCCGGCGCTGATTACCGCGCTTCTCAGCGTGTTCTGTTTCAACTATTTCTTCATCCCTCCGATTCACACGTTTACCATCGCCGAGCCACAGAACTGGATCGCATTCGTGGTATTTGTGGCTACCGCAGTCGCGGTCGGACAGCTTTCTTCGCGGGCGCGCAACCGGGCGGAGGAGGCGGAGGCGCGCAGAATCGAGATTGAACGCCTATACAGGCAGTTGACGGAGGCATTCGATAGGGCAAGCGAGGCGGAAACGCTCCGGCGCAGCGAACAGCTAAAAACTGCGCTGCTCGACGCCGTCACGCATGACCTGCGGACGCCGCTCACGTCCATCAAGGCGTCAGTGACGACGCTCCTGACAGCAATGGGGAACAATGATGGCGCAGATTCGTCGCTTTCCGCAGAGGGGAGCCGTGAATTGTTGGATGTCATCAACGAAGAGTCCGATAGTCTCAACCACTTCGTTGAAGAGATGATGACGCTGGCACAACTGGAAGGCGGACAACTGCTGCTGCGCCGCAGCGAAATGCCGGCGCAAGACATCATCAACATCGCCGTGGACCGGGCCGCTACGCCGTTGCGGGAGCGAATCATCAACGTCAGTGTTGCGAATAAGCTTCCGCCGCTGGTTGTGGACGGTGCGTCCATCTCGGGCGTGATCTACGAGCTGCTGGTGAATGCGGCGAAGTACTCTGCGCCAGATTCAATGATTCACATCAACGCTCAGCAGATCTCCGCCAACGAGGTCGAAATCGCGGTGGAGAACGAAGGCGCCGCGCTGCCGGTCGCCGTCCGGCAACGAGTGTTCGAGAAGTTCTATCGTGGTCCGAAGGAGCAGGGAGAAAAACAAGGATTCGGGCTGGGACTCTCGATTGCGCGCGGAGTCGTGGAAGCACACGGAGGCCGCATCCGTATGGATGCGGGCCCGCGCGGCGCCGGCACGGCGGTGCGTTTCACCGTCCCGTGCGCGCCCGGAGCCAATGCGGACGCGTTAACTTCATGAAGCCTTAAGGCCGCCTTACGAAAAAACTGGAGTCCCTACCTTTTTACGAATTTTTTATGCGCACTCGGCTATGTTTTATTCGTCATCTAGGCTGCAACCCACGACCGACGAATCCAGGCAATCAGTGCAAATGTCCAACCATTTCACCAATCGAAAATCCCGTACATCAGTGAGCATTGGCGCTCATCGCGTGCTGATCGCCTCCACGGCGATGCTGGCTTTTATCTCCTTTTGGCGAGCCGCAGCCGTCGTACTCAACGACATGGGTTCGTCAGCTTTTTACGCGGGCGCGATCGCTGAACATTTTGTTGGGAAAACAGCCCCATGGTTTGTGCTCGCGATCATGTTGCTTTCGTATGCCGTCCGTTCGGTCTACATCGAAAGCTCGAGCATGTTCGTGCGTGGGGGCGTCTATCGGGTCGTAAAAGAGGCCATGGGGGCCACCCTAGCAAAGTTCTCGGTTTCCGCGCTCATGTTCGACTACATCCTGACGGGACCGATCAGCGGTGTATCAGCGGGACTCTACCTTACGGGTCTGTTGAATGAATTGTTGCACTACGCACACGCCAAGCTCGTCCTGCCAAGCAACGGAACAGCCGCAGTTTTCGCAATACTGGTGACAATCTACTTTTGGTGGGAGAACATCAAGGGAATCCCCGAGTCCAGCGAAAAAGCCTTGCGCATCATGTATGTGACCACAGTGATGGTGGTCCTGATGCTCGCCTGGTGCTCCTACACGCTCTGGGTACGGGGAGCCCATCTTCCGCCCTGGCCACGGCTCTCGAATCTCGTCTATTCAAGCGATGCACTGGGCTGGCTCCGTCACACTTCGCTCCCGTACACCGTCGGCTTGATTGGCATTTTGATTGGCCTCGGCCACTCCGTTCTCGCCATGAGTGGCGAGGAAACCATGGCCCAGGTGTACCGGGAAATTGAACATCCGAAACTCCGCAACCTGGAAAAAGCAGGATTCGTCATTTTTGTTTACAGTCTGATTTTCACGGCTGGTGTGGCATTTTTCGCCGTGATGATAATCCCGGACGCGGTGCGTAGCAATTTCTTCGACAACCCAATCGGCGGGCTGGCAATGTACCTCGTCGGGCCCCTGCCGCTTCGGCTTTTCTTCCGGGCTTTTGTCGTTGTGGTGGGCGTCCTGATGCTGGCTGGCGCAGTCAACACGGCTATCGTGGGCTCAAACGGAGTCTTGAACAGAGTTTCCGAGGATGGAATTCTTCCCCACTGGTTTCGGCACCCGCATCGTCGATTCGGGACCTCCCATCGCATCCTGAATCTAGTTGTCGGCCTTCAGATCCTTACGATTCTTCTCAGCCGAGGCAATATTTTTGTCCTGGGTGAGGCTTATGCATTCGGCGTCATGTGGAGCTTCGCTCTGAAAGCCCTGGCGGTCCTTGTGCTTCGCTACAAAGAGCCTGGCGCGCGCGAATTTCGTGTTCCTTTGAATCTGAGGCTCGGCCGCATAGAGCTTCCGCTAGGTCTCGGATTGATAACCGTCATCTTATTCGCCTTATGCCTGATCAACTTGTTCACTAAACAAGTCGCCACCCTTTCAGGAGTCGCCTTCACGATCATTTTCTTTGCCGTCTTCAGCGTCTCCGAAAGAGTAACGCGAAGCCACGCCACGGAGCACGTCGCACTTGATCAATTCAATCTAGAGCCTGGTGAGGACCTCACCCCTGAGATAGTCGGCGTTCGTCCAGGCAACATCCTGGTGATGGTGCGCAACTACAACACACTTTACAACCTGAATGCAGTTCTTGACCGGGTCGATACTCACGCACAAGACGTAGTCGTGCTCCATCTCCGATTTTTGACGCGTGCAGGATCAGGCGAGTACGAATTGACTCCGGAACAGTTGTTTAGTCTAGAGGAGCAGGCGCTCTTTACACGATCATTGGCGGTGGCGGAAAAGAAGGGGAAAACGGTTCATCTGGCGGTCGCTGCGGCCACGGAAAAATGGGATGCCATTTTACGCGCAGCTCAGAGCCTTAAATCGTCGACCGTTGTCCTGGGACCTTCGCCCAACAGACCTGTTACAGAGGAGGCTCGCATTGCGGGGCTTGCGTGGGAACGTCTACCCGCCCCCAAACCGCAACTGATCCTTCAGATTTATTTCCCAAACGGGCAAGAACATGTGTTTTATCTGGGACCGCATGCGCCGCACCTGACGCCCAAGGAAATTGATCTCCTCCACCGTATCTGGCTCCAACTGAGTAACGAGGTTGCACCTGAGGAGCTTCATCACCATGATGTGGTCCATTTCGCGCTTGAGGAACTCCAACAGGAACTCAGCAACTCGGAGCGCGCTAAGGTCTTTGCCAGACTGAGACAGCACTTGGAGGAAACCCAACACGGCCGCGCACCCCACGGGGGAGTTTCACGCGATCGAAACTCATAACCACAAGTCAACTGAGGCACTCATGGTTGCTGGTATCGAGAAACGAAACATTCTCGTCGTGGATGACGAGCGGCAGATCACACGGGTGCTCAAAACTGCACTGTCCAGCCGAGGGTATTCAATCCGAACTGCAACCGATGGCGATGAGGCACTTCACATCATGCAGGACTGGTCGCCCGACATTGTGATAACCGATCTGCGCATGCCCAACATGGATGGGCTAGAGTTGTGCAAAACAATCCGAGCGAAATCTCAGATACCAATCATCGTCTTGTCTGTAAAAGGCGAAGACCAGATCAAGGTAGAAGCACTCGACGCCGGTGCGGACGATTATGTGACAAAACCCTTCAGTATGGACGAATTGCTCGCGCGCACGCGAGCAGCACTCCGCCGCGCCTCCGCTGCAAAAGATTCGGCACCAGATTTGATCGCAATCGGTGATTTCCGCATTGACCTGCAAGCGCGAAGCGTCTGCGTAAAGGAACGGGAAGTCCGCCTGACTCCGAAAGAATTTGACCTCCTTCTGTACCTGGCGCGGCACCCGGGGAAAGTCATGACCCACCGTGCGCTGTTGTCTGCCGTCTGGGGTGAGAACAGCGTTGAACAGCCCGCGTACCTGCGCGTGTTCATCGGCCACTTGAGGAAGAAATTGGAACCGGATGAGGGGAATCCTCGTTACATCATGACCGATCCCTGGATTGGATACCGCTTCGAACCGGGCGAATGATTCGGCTGTCTGGCCCCATCCTTGTCACTGGCGAGTTCATTGCACGACCCCCTTCTCTCATGCACTCATCTCCTCCAGGTGTTTACGGGTTTTTTACAATCTTTTTATTCGAGCTTTATGGCCGCTAATTTCCAATCGTCAGGTTCTCGCTCGGAGAAGTGTTTATGCCGTGGAACCGGAGGTTGGAATGGCTGCCATCGCGATTCTGAGTGCTATTTGCGCTGCGGCTGTGCTCTTCCTCGGCTACTTCTTCGTAGCGCTATGCAAAGATTGCCGTAACTGTCACGTCGTCGGCTACCTGCTGAGGATCGAA
>DAIMDJ010000246.1:0-4781 GCA_036725905.1 Terriglobales bacterium | reverse complement strand
ACATAAATCCGCTGGCTGTTCATCTGTGTAACCACCACGGTCACGCGCGGATCGGCGAGATATTTCTTTAGCTTTTCCGTAATCGAGGCCGCCAATTGCATCGGCGTCAGCCCCGCCGCCTGTACATCGTTCAATAGGGGCAAGGAAATCATGCCATCCGGACGCACAGGCAATGTCGCAGTGAGATCCGGCTCTTTCCAAACATCGATATGAAGTGTGTCATCGGCACCGATCACGTAGGTGGGGCCAGCGGCCGAGGTTGTCCTCGAAGCCTCAGGCACGGAGCCCGCTTTGTCTTTTGGCTTGGCACCGTTGCTCTGCGCCCAGGCAGAACCTGTAACAAGCCCGAGCAGCAATGCGATTGTCAGTGCGGTCGTCTTCATTCTCTCTCCTAATGACTACGACGTTCCTAACTCCCCGTATCCAATTTGTTTCAACTTGTACAGCAATGCCTTGTAGCTGATCTGGAGTTCCTCGGCGGCGCGCCGGCGGTTCCAGCGAGTGCGATTCAGCACCCTCAGTATCAATTCCTTTTCAGCCTGCCGTGAAGCTGCGCGCGAAGCCTGCTTCAGAGAAACTTGCTCGCCGTTGTCGGAGCGAGCTGATTTCACCAGCATGGCGCGCAAGCCATCCATGGCAACCGACTCATCTCCCAGCACCACGATAGCCTTGGCAGCATCTTCCAATTCGCGGATATTGCCGGGCCAGGAGTACTCGTTAAACAGCTTCTGAGTGGCTGCGCTCAGAACCGGTGCGGGGCGGCCGAACTCGTGGGCGTACTTGGCCAGAAAAAAATTCACGAAGCACGGAATATCCTCTTTGCGTTGGCGCAGAGGCGGCAGTCGCAAGCACACCCCACTGATCCGGTAATAAAGATCTTCCCGGAAGCGCCCTTGCTTGACATCCGCTTCTAGATTTCGGGCGCTTCCACCAATAAAACGTGCGCGTCGCGATCCATTCCCGTTGGTCTCCAACTGCGGCAACAAATCCAATAGCACTGCCTGGCAACCGGAACTCAAGTCGCCTATTTCCTCCAGGAATACCGTTCCGTTCCGTGCCATGCCGCTGAAGTCTTGCGGAGTCACTCCGGCGCAAGCGGCAAAACAGAACGGCTCAGCGCTGCGGACTGAGCTTTCGTGGATATAACGCGCAACGGTTCGCTTGCCTGCACCCGCCTCGGCCAGCAGCAGCACCGTTACGTTGCTCTGAGCCAATTCGCGGATTACAGCCTCGACCGCCCTCATGCCGGCACCCACGCCCTGCAGAAACGTGGCCTGGTCGTGAGCCGAATTGGACATCCTTTCCAGGAATTTGCCTCTATCTAACGAAAATGCTGTGGTCCCTAGGTTGAGCCTTTCGCGACGTCGAAGAAATGCGAATTATGACGCACGGGTGGCATGATCCTCGGAAGCACGGCTACTGCCATCCACAGCATTTCCTCAACATCTCTCGTTTCATCGATTGAGCTCTGTTTTCAGTTGCTTGTCGGACAAGGCAGCAACAGGTGAGCCCGTGTACCGCCTCATAACCTAACTCAAAGGGCATAAAAGGGAAACTTTTTTCACACTCCGCAGTAATCAGTAGGGCATTACCTCGGTCCGGACATCTTTAAGGAACCCCAAAAGGCTTGCTGTAAAAGGGCCTTGGCGTCCAACCGGCGTCGCCCGAGGAGAGTCGGCCGTCATATTAAAACTCTGTTTGGTATCCCTGAACGAGGGCCTTAATTTGCGCCGGAAGATCAGTTCGCATATCCTCGTAATCAACCCAAAGCTTATCCGGTGGGTCAATACGCACAAGTCGCACCGCTGCCCACGCGAATTCCTGGGCCTCTGGCCAGCAAATTCTCGTGGCCGCGGATCATAGTCCTGATAGGCCTGATGGGCTGGCTCTATTTCTCCATCATTTTGCATCTGGTAGGTCAGTGGTGGCAGGATCCCAACTTTTCTCATGGTTTCTTCGTCCCTGCATTTGCCTTGTTTGTGTTGTGGCAAGATCGTCCTCGGCTGGCAGGCTTCGTTCCGGCACCTTCAATCTGGGGACTTGGCATTATCGTCTTTGCTCTGTGTGTGCTCGTTATAGGAGTGTTGGGCGCGGAGCTTTTTCTATCGCGGGTTTCTCTGCTGCTGCTGATTGCGGGTCTGATCGTGTACTTCCGGGGCTGGCAGTTCTTCCGGGCAATACTCTTCCCCTGGGCTTTCTTGGTTCTAATGATTCCGATCCCAGCGATCGTATTTAATCAAATCACCTTCCCGTTGCAGTTGCTGGCGTCAAGAGTGGCCGCAGGTGTGCTGCCGTGGGCAGGCGTTCCGGTCCTGCGGGAAGGCAATGTGATCAACCTGCCAGCAATGGCCTTGGAAGTGGCAGAAGCCTGTAGCGGAATACGTTCCCTGCTCTCACTGGCTACCCTGGCCATAATTTACGGATATTTGATGGAACCCCGGATTTCAATCCGCGTCATTCTGGCCCTCGCTTCCCTTCCTATTGCAATCGCTGCCAACAGCCTGCGCATTGTTGGCACTGGTCTGCTGGTGCAGTATTGGGATCCGCAAAAAGCTGAAGGCTTTTTTCACGGCTTTTCCGGTTGGCTCATTTTTGTAGTGTCGCTGGCCATGCTCTTCGCTTTGCATCGTCTATTGCTCTTGAAGACCCGTGGGAAGGAGGCTCGGGCATGAATTCCAGCGCGCGTTTCCTCGTTGCGGCCGCGTTGCTGGCGGTCACCGCGATTTTTCTTCACGCCCGCAGCCGAAATGAACTCCTGCCGATGCGGCAGCCGCTTAAGGCCTTTCCACAGCAACTGGGGGAGTGGAGCGGAACGGACGTCGCTATATCCCAGGATGTGCTGGATGTGCTGGGGCAGGGAGATTTCCTACTTCGCGTCTATCAGGATGATTCCGGCAGAAACCCCGATGTAGATCTGTTTCTGGCATATTTTTCCAGTCAGCGCGCAGGCGATACCATCCATTCCCCAAAGAATTGCCTGCCGGGTGCCGGCTGGTCGCCGATTGAGGCCAGCAGAATTTCGATTTCTTCTCCAGGACGCGCGCCTTTCCCGGCCAATCGCTACATCATTGCCAAGGGAGCCGAGCGGCAACTCGTGCTCTACTGGTATTGGGCACACGACCGGGCCGTGGCTAGCGAGTATTGGGCAAAATTTTACTTGGTCGCCGATTCCATCCGTATGAATCGCAGCGACGGATCTCTGGTGCGAGTGACCACCCCGCTGCGCTCCGGAGAGTCAACGGATGCGGCTCTGGATCGCTTGCTGGCTTTTGCTGGGAAGGTAGTTCCAGTTCTTAATAGCTTTGTCCCGCGCTAGGCGTATTGTTGTATGCGGCGGAGTAATTGTCTCACTTTGCATTTCCGCGCATCCCCGGACGGGCATTGCTCGTAGCAAGGTGACCGGCGTAACTTTTTATGGCGGATGAGTTGCAGTAGGTTAAAAGGGCATTCCTTCGCCGTGGCCGCACTCGTTGGAGATTCGTAATGACCCGTTCTTTATATTTCCGTTTGTTTCTCATTTTGGCGCTCATGGCGATCGTGTTCTCCGGGTGCTCCCGCGATCCCAATGTGCGCAAGCAGAAATATTTCGAGAGTGGCCAACGCTACTTCGAGAGGGGCAAATATCGCGAAGCGGCCATTCAGTACAGCAATGCCGTCCAGGTTGATCCGCGCTTCACCGACGCCCACTACCAGCTTGCCCAAACATACTTAAAATTGCAGGAATGGACTCGCGCCTACCAGGAGCTTAGCCGGACCATCGAGCTCCAGCCCGACAATTATCAAGCCCACATTGACATCGCGAATCTACTGATCGCCGGCCACGACTTGAAGCAGGCGCAGGAACACACCGACTTGCTTCTCTCCAAACAGCCAAATAATCCTCAAGTGCATGAGTCGGTAGCCAATCTGTTGGCGGGCCAGGGGAATTTTGCTGCTGCCGTTCAGGAAATGCGTAAGACGATTGATTTGGGTCCTGATCGGTGGGAGGCCTATCTGAACCTGGCCCTTCTTCAGATGAGAACTAATCATAGCGAGGCAGCGGAAAAGAACTTCCAGAAGGCAGTAGATCTGAATCCGCAGGCGATGAACGCCCAGCTTGCCCTAGGCAGCTATTACCAGTCCCGCAATCGGCTGGCGGATGCGGAGAAGCAGTTCCAGCACGCAATTGAAGTTGATCCCAAGAGTGCAGACCCGCGCGCTGCATTGGCCCGCCTGTACATGGCAGAAGGAAAAAGAACCGAAGCCGAAGTATTTCTCAAGCAGGTGAAGCACGATCTCCCCGAGAATTCCGCTGCCTATCGTATGCTCGGTGATTTTTATTTCGCCACGGGCGATCTCGACAAAGCCACGGGCGAATACGGCTCCTTATATCAGCAGTATCCCAAAGACGTGCAGGTGAAAAAGAACTACGTTCAGCTCCTCATCCTGAAAAATCGTCTAGGTGAGGCTCGCAAGCTGAATGATGAGCTAGTAAAAGCCAACCCTAGCGATGTTGATGCCTTGGTGTATCGCGGTCAGATCCAGACTCGAGATGGGCATCTCAACGATGCGGCGGACACACTGCAAACTGCCATTAAGAATGATCCTGATAATGGAGTCGCGCATTACCACCTGGGTGTAGCATTCGATCAAATGGGCAACCTGGCACGCGCCGAGAGCGAATGGCGTAATGCCGTGCGCTTACGCCCGGAACTGATAGAGGCACATCGCGCGCTGGCCGGTGCCGCGTTGCGCAAAGGCGATATGGAGGCGCTCGAGCAAAGCGCTACCCAGGTCGCCAC
>DAIMDJ010000245.1:0-4792 GCA_036725905.1 Terriglobales bacterium | reverse complement strand
TCTGCTCCTGCTCACGCTGATGATGACCATCTGGCGCACGTTTTACATCGATCAAGGGGCGCCGGATTCGGCCAAGCGATTGATGACGCGCCACCGGGTCTCGCTCACGTTCTTTCTGCCCGGCTATTACCGCGAGAAAATCCGCGCCCTTCCTGGCGTGGTGTATGTTGCGCCCATGACCTGGTTCGGAGGCCGTTATAAGGACGACAAGCCGGAGAACTTTTTTGCCCAATTTGCCACCGATCCTGAGGAGTATCTAAAGGTGGCGGCCGATAAAAGTGTGCCCGCAGATCAGGCGCAAGCCTGGATTCGCGACCGAGCAGGCGCCATGGTGGATGTGGAGTTGGCGAAAAGATATGGGTGGAAGATTGGTGATCGAGTCATTTTAAAAGGCACCATCTTTCCGGTGAACCCCGAGCTCACCATTCGCGCCATCTACACCATGACGCCTGCGAACAAGTCTTTCTATTTCCATGCGAAATATCTGGAAGAGGCAGTGTCGTGGTACAAGGGACAAACCGGCTTTTACTTCACGCGAGTTGCCTCTCCGAGTGACATCGCGCCGACGTCGCATTCGATCGACGACATGTTCCGCAACTCGCCCCAGCCAACCAAGACGGAGAGCGAAAAAGCCTTTCAACTTTCGTTCATTGCGATGCTGGGCAATGTCAAGGCTTTCATCTTGAGCATCTGTGCAGCGGTGGTGTTCGCAATTCTCTTAGTTGCGGCCAATACGATGGCGATGTCCATCCGCGAGCGCACGCGCGAGGTAGCGATGCTGAAGACGCTCGGATTTACCCGCGCCAGCGTGCTCTCGTTGTTCGTAGGCGAAGCCGTCGCATTGTCAGTCGCGGGTGGGCTGCTGGGAGTTGCGATCGCCGCCTTGCTCACAAAGGTGATCGCCCACTCCCCGTTTGCAACCGGCATTTTGTTCGGTTTTAGAGTGTCTCTCGCAACGATGGGCATTGCCCTTGTAATCGCTGCTTTTGTGGGTTTCCTTAGCGCGTATTTCCCGGCTTATAACGCATCACGGCTGAACATTGTCGAGGGACTGCGTCACATCGGCTGAACCGAAGGAATCGAATTATGGCTATACCGCTCAGCTACAACATCCGGAACTTGAAATTACGCAAAGGCCTCACGATCATGACCGCGCTGGGTATCGCGCTCACCGTGACCACTGCGATTTTCATCATGGCGCTTCTCGCTGGACTGAAGCGCGCCTTCGTCACCAGCGGCGATGCGCAGAACGTGCTGGTGTTGCGCAAAGGGTCTGAGGCTGAGCTCTCGGGCGGTTTTGATGCTACCAACTTCCCCGTATTGAAGAACCTGCCGGGAATCGCCAAGGACAGCCACGGCGAACCGATGGCGTCAGGCGAGTGGGTAGTAGTGATTGTGCTCCCGCGCAAGGATGGTACGGGAGAAGTCAACGTCACGGTCCGCGGCATGATGCCGGATGGCCTCGAACTGCGTCCGAAGGTGAAGTTGGTCGAGGGTCGCTGGTTCACGCCCGGGCAGCGCGAAGTGGTAGTCAGCGAGTCTATCCACAAACGCTTTTCCCATGCGAATGTAGGAGATACTTTGGCCTTCGGTAAGGGACCGTGGCAGGTCGTGGGCGTGTTCGACGCTGGTGGTTCAGCTTACGACTCCGAAATCTGGGGCGACGTGAACCAGATGGCGACTGATTTCGACCGCCAGGGTGGCTTCTCCTCCGCGTACTTGCGGGCGACAGACCCGGTTTCCGCTGATGCGCTGAAGCATCGCGTGAGTGATGACCAGCGCCTGAAGCTCGAAGGCTTGCTCGAGACGGAATATTATGCGAAGCAAACTTCCTCAGGCGCTCCCATCAGAATTATCGGCTGGATCGTGGCGGTGATAATGGCCATAGGTTCAAGCTTTGCCGCTATGAACACGATGTACGCCGCCGTTGCGTACCGGGGACGCGAGATTGCCACGCTGCGGGTGATTGGATTTTCGAAGCCGAGCATCTTGACTTCATTTGTATTGGAATCCTTACTGCTATCGTTGCTGGGCGCGCTGGTTGGGATTGTCTTGATGCTGCCGTTCAATGGCATGACCACCGGCACCTCCAATGCCGTCACCTTCAGCGAAATTGTTTTCAGCCTGAGGATGACTCTGCCTGTAGTTGTGACGGCGGTCGGATTTGCTTTAATTATGGGATTATTCGGCGGCATAGCGCCCGCCTGGCACGCGGCCCGCCGCGACATCATTGCCGCGTTGCGCGATTAGCAGGCAGCACGTAGGGGCGGGTGCCCTCACCCGCCCGGCCGAGCTAAGCTCGGCGGAGCTTTAGTGAACTAGCGTATGCCACTCGATACGAAACATCACGATCTGCAAAGCCTGCGCATCGACCGCTCGGCTAAGAGCGGCGAGGGCGAACCAGCACCTTGGGCTAAGCGTTACATCATTATCGGCATCTCGATTGTGGTGCTGTTGAGCCTCTCAGCGCTGATGTACCGATTGTTGGCCGCCGATGCTCCCGAAGTCGAAGTCGCTCGTGCTGCCGCTGAGAACAGCGACCTTGGCGGCATCGTTCTTTCTGCCACCGGGTACATCGTGGCTCATCACAAGATCAACCTGAACTCCAAAGTCACAGGCCGGGTAAAGTGGATTGGCGTGGAGAAGGGCGACAAGGTCAAAGAAGGCCAGGTTCTGGTCCGTTTGGAAGATGATGAGTTCCGTGCGCAGTATCAGCAAGCCCACGGAGCAGCGGAGAACGCGCGCGCCTATTACCAGGAGTTGCAGCACGGCTCCCGTCCCGAAGAAATTCAGCAAGCGGAGCACAATCTTGCGGAGGCCCGGGCCACATTGGCCAACGACAAGATTGTTCTGGATCGCACTCGCAACCTGACCAATCAGGGCGTGCTGTCTCAACAAGCTCTCGATGATGCGACCGCCAAGTTCGAAGCCGATCAGCAGCGCGCGAATTCGCTGGAGAGAGGTTTTCAACTTGCCAAAATCGGGCCGCGCGCCGAGGAAATTGCCCGCGCGAAGGGCGCAATGATACAAGCCGAAGGGCAGGAGGCTTATGCCAAGTCGCTGCTGGATGCGACCCTGATCAGAGCTCCTGTCACGGGCACCATTCTGGAGCGTACAGCGGAAAGAGGCGAGCTGGTTACGTCGCAGTTCGCCAGCCAGGCTGAAGGGGGCCCACAAGGGCAAGTCGTTGCGCTTGCCGACCTGCATGATATCCAGGTCGAACTCGACATCGCGCAGGATGATTTCGCCAAGCTTGGCCCCAGGCAGAAAGGTGCGGTTACGGTCGACGCCTTTCCTGACCGCAAGTACGACGGAGTGATCGCGGAAATTTCTCCTCAGGCCAATCGCCAGAAAGCCACGGTGCAGGTCAAAGTTCAGATTCTCAATCCGGATGAATACCTTCGCCCTGAGATGAACTCCACGGTAAAGTTCTTAGCCGACGAGGGAAAAAAGGGAGGTTCCCAGCCATCCGGGGTGTTCGTCCCGACCACAGCGTTGCGAGATCGCGACGGGAAGAAAGTCGTTTTCATCGCCTTTAATGGGAAGGCGCTTATGCGCCAAGTTCGGGTTATTTCGCAACGGAGCGGAGGCCTTCTGGTGCAAGGCTTAAATGGCGGGGAAGACGTGATCACTTCCGGCCCGCAAGATTTGAAAGATGGAAACAAAATCAAAATCAAGGGACAGTCATGAGCACTGCTATTGCAACTAATGTCGCTACTCAAACCAGGGTCGTCCAGGCCCGAAATGTCAGCAAGGTGTTCAAACGCGATGCCTTCGAGGTGAAAGCGTTGGACGATGTCTCCATCGAGATTTCCGGTGGCGAATTTCTCGCGCTCATGGGGCCGTCCGGCTCTGGGAAGACCACGCTGCTGAACATGATCGCGGCCATCGATCGCCCGACTGCAGGCGAGTTGCTGGTTCTGGGGGAGAACGTTTTCCGGTTCAATGACAAACAGTCGGCCAACTGGCGCAATGCGCACATCGGCTACGTTTTCCAGACGTTCAACCTGATCCCTGTACTCACCGCCTTTGAGAACGTGGAACTTCCTCTGCTGCTGACCAAGCTCAACGCGCAGCAGCGCCGTGATCACGTGATGACCGCGTTGAAGCTCGTCGGCCTGGAAGACCGCGCCGACCATCTCCCCAAGCAGCTTTCGGGCGGACAAGAGCAGCGCGTCGCCATTGCTCGCGCCATCGTCAGCGACCCGACCCTATTGCTCGCAGACGAACCTACCGGCGACCTCGACAGCCACTCTGCTACTGAGATTCTGGAGATTCTCAAACGCCTGAACGAGGACTTCCGTAAGACGATTGTGATGGTGACCCACGACCCGCACGCCGCCTCTTACGCGCACGTTACGCGGCATCTGGAAAAGGGCATGCTGCTGCCGGGGTGACCGTAGATTGTCTTGTGAGTCAGCAGAATCTACGGCTTTGCCAAAGCAGTGCTCGTAAACCGGTTCAACTGAGCAATGGGGCGTATGATCAAGGCATGGACAATAAGTACATTTCTGAGCGGGTGAGCAGCATCCGGCAGGAGATTGAAGAATTGCGGAACTTGAACGAGAAATACCGGGCTCACAACGAACACGCAGTAATAGAAAAATCAGCGCACCAGAATCGCGAGCTTCGCCTCAGCCAGATCAAACAAGAACTGGCCATCATGCTGAAGGGCTGCGGATTGCAGCTTCCAACGCCCTAGATTCCAGGAGCTCCCTAATCAAAAAGAGGGCAGCCGCGTTGGCCGCCCCCTTGCGCACGAAGTTGGAATTACGCAGGCCGGACGTTCTCA
>DAIMDJ010000244.1:0-4797 GCA_036725905.1 Terriglobales bacterium | reverse complement strand
ATCCGATCCTACTTGCTGGCCTCGCTTGACTCAGCTTTAGCGGCCTCTTCGCCAATCGCCAGTGCGGCCTTCTTGCCGGAAAAACGAATTTGAGTTAGTGAGCGGCTACCGTCGGCATTGTTTGTGGTTACGGCTGCGTCACTGCCAGGTGCGCGGTCAAGATCCACAAGATGAGCAGGCACAGTAGCCACTACATTCCTGCCTTTCATAATGCTGGCTTGAACGTTGGGGCCGGCGCCATCCCATTTCACGGTGTAGTCGCCGGCTGCCAGTTGTTTTCCGCTGACATTGACAGCCTCGTTGAGCTGCAGTGAACCCTTGTTGGACGCGAACGCGCTTGTCGCCAGCAGCAGAGCCAGCCCCAGCAACAAGCTCTTAGTCATTTTCGATACTTTCATTTCAATCCTTTTCTTTCCCGAAAAGCGTCGGGAACCGGTTCTGGGCGGCTTGGCCTCATCTTCGAAGAAAACTTGCGTTTCCCAAGCGAAGACATACAATGCTGCCTCGGGGTTAAGCGTAAAGAGCCCGGCGCAAACTGGCGCTCTCTGCCCGGGGATTGTTCTCATCTGGGCCGCCAAACCGAGAATGAGACAGTCCCTTTAACCCCTGAAATTTTTCTGAACGCCGGCTCTGTCGGTCTTGATCCGGCTCCTCACCGTCTCGCCAAGGTACGCTGCGTATGGCTTAAAAGTTCCCATGGCGTTCAACTGCATTTACGCTTTGGACGCCGCAATTGAGGCATCGTTAGCACCACTGGTCAAAGGGTTCGAAAGACAGCACAATTCCGCAGTGTGTGTTGTGCCGAAACACATACGCAAATATGACAAAGTGAATACTCCATCAGTGAAAGCAGTTCGCTTTCCGTGTGGCGGTAATTTCATTTACAAGGAGAGTTTGTGCTGTTGACGATTGCGAATGTTCGTTACTGGATAACGGCGTTCAAAAGCGGACACGAAGAACAAGTACGGTCGAGCGCGATCGTGCCGTGCGCAGTGGCTGGAAAACTATAAATCGGCGGGCATGACTGCGGGCTGAGTGACTGCTGGGGCTGAAACTTTTGTTTTCGCCGGCGAGTCAACTGACATCCATTTGCGGATTTCCGGCAAGGCGGCGCGGGTCACGACTTCGCCGGCACGCACGAGTTCAGCGCTGTGTTCGAAGGCGTCGTACTTGTAGCCGTTGACGTCGGGCTGGATGACCAGGTCGGCGGCTTGCTTCCAAACGCCGCAGTTCATCTCCTGCGCAATGGAGAAGCACTGGCCAATGACATCAAAAAGATGTCGAGGGCCGTCTTCGTTGGCCCAGTGCCCTTTGAGATGGACGGCGAGCACACGCTCGGCACCCATTTCGCGCAATGGGACGCTAGGGACGGCGTGAGCGAGCATGCCGTCAACAAGGAGGCGTCCGCGAATTTTTACAGGCAGAAACATTCCGGGATAGGCACAACTTGCCCGAACCGGATCGACGAGCGGCCCGGAGTGGAACACGACGCCATCGCCGGTAGAGAAATCCGTCGCCGTAACGGCCAAGGGAATGTGGAGCTCTTCGAATGTCCTTACCTTCAGGATGCTGCTCAGAAAACCGATCATGCGCTGATTGCTGGCGAAGCCGTAGCGTGACAACGTCCAGCTAGCAAAGTGCTTGAAGCGGACGCGGGCAGCAATCTGCTCCAACTCGGCAATCGTAACTCCGCTGCAATAGGCAGCACCGATGAGAGCGCCGACGCTGGTGCCGGCGATAAAGCTGATAGGTATGTTTTCTTCTTCGAGGACTTTCAGAACACCGACATGAGCGACGCCGCGGGCAAAGCCGCCGCCCAGCGCTATGCCAATTGCGGGTGCAGCTTGCGATTCGGTGGAAGGCGGACGCCCTGAGAGGCCACGCCCAAAGGCCTGTACCGACCGAATTATCTTGCCCAGACTCTTCACCGGAACCTCACTTCCCGGCTAGCCCGAACCCAGCACTAAGTACACAGCAAGTAAGATGCCAGCAGAATGAGGAATGTTCCAGTGACCAGCGTTTCCCGCCCCTGGTTACCGATGGGTGCACCCCGGTCTACGGTGCTTTCCCATGACTAACTCCCGTGTTCCTGATACTTTGGGGGATATGGTGCGGGAGATTTCTGCAGGAGGAGTGGTGGTTCGGCATACCGCCGAAGGCTGGATGATGGCGGCCATTGAGCCCCGGAAGGAGGATTCCGCCTCCCGCTCCATGAAGAGAGCTTCACAAAAAGTGTTACTCGCGTTGCCGAAAGGGCTTGTAGATCCTGGCGAAAAGCCCGAGCAGACGGCGATCCGCGAGGTGCGCGAGGAAACCGGCGTGACCGGATCGGTAATCCGCAAGCTGGGCGATATCAAATACACGTATGTGCGGTCCTGGGGTGACAAGCAGCGGGTGTTCAAGATTGTAAGTTTTTATCTTCTGCGGTATGAGGGCGGGCGCATTGATGAAATCCCATCCGCAATGCGTATTGAGGTTAAGCGCGCCATGTGGGTCCCACTAGATGAAGCGGAGAGTAAGCTGGCTTATCGCGGTGAGCGGGATATGGTTCGGCGCGCGCAGGAGTATTTGAAATCTCATCCGGAGGCTGCTTGATGCCACGTGCTCCACATGTTGAAAAGCACTTCACTGCCGGCAATTTTGTTCGTGATGTGGTGATTGGCATGTCAGATGGACTCACGGTTCCATTTGCTTTGGCGGCGGGGCTTTCCGGCGCGGTGCAGAATACACGGCTGATTGTTGTGGGAGGTCTCGCCGAGGTCGCCGCTGGTTCGATCGCGATGGGACTTGGCGGCTATCTGGCGGCACGCGGTGATGCTGAGCATTACGAGCAGGAGCGCGAGAGAGAATATCGCGAGATCAAAGAAATTCCCGAAGAAGAGATGGCGGAGGTGAGCCGGGTATTTCAGGCGTATGGAATCACGCAGGAGCAGAGCGCGCCGGTGGTGGAGGCGCTTAGCCGGCGTCCGGATGCGTGGGTGGATTTTATGATGCGCTATGAACTGGGACTCGAAGAGCCGGATCCAAGCCGCGCGCGCACCAGCGCCGGCACAATCGCTGGATCTTATGTTGCCGGCGGGCTGATTCCACTTTCGCCTTATATGATTCTCGCCAGTGCGTCGCGGGGATTGCTGGCCTCGGCTGTAGTTACGCTGGCAGCCTTAGGCATATTCGGATTTATGAAAGGACGCTTCACTGGCACCGGCCCGGTGCGCAGCGCAGCACAAACGATGGTCATCGGCGGAATCGCCGCAACAGCGGCGTTCTTGTTGGCTAAGCTGATTGCATGATCAGCACCAGTTGGTGTCTGAATTTCAACCACAAAGGGCACAAAGGTTCACGAAGGAAAGCGCTGAGGATCACTTGACTTCGCAGATTCTTAATCTTTAGCATTGAATCAATGTAATAAGGCGCGTGCCGTTGCCATCCTCACCCCAATTAATCGGCACGCGCCGGTTGTGTTTTCTGGGCATTTTTCTCGTCATCTCAAGACCGCACTGAATTTCCAATTGCCAATTGGGAATCGACAATTGAAAATCCTTGGTGATCGCTCCATGTCCGATGTCATTAGGAAGGGTGTTCGCGTGAAGCACATAAATAAAGTTGCAATTCTTGGCGCCGGGACTATGGGCGCCCGGATTGCCGCACATTTTGCTAACGCCGGTGTGCCGAGTTATTTGCTCGACATTGTTCCTCCGGATGCGGACGCGCCCGCACGCAACAAGATCGCTGCTGCCGGGCTTGAGGCCGCGAAGAAGTCGAAGCCTGCGGCATTTTTTGAGCCGTCTCTTGCGCGCCTGGTCACGGTCGGTAACTTTGAGGACGATTTGGGCAAGCTGGTCGAGGTGAATTGGATCATCGAGGCCGTGGTCGAGAACCTTGATATTAAGCGTGCTTTGCTGAAGAGAGTAGAAGCCGCGCGTAAGCCGGGTACGATCATCACTACGAATACCAGCGGCCTGCCAGTCGCGAAAATTGCCGAAGGGTTCTCAGACGATTTCCGCCGCTGCTGGTTTGGCACGCATTTTTTTAATCCTCCGCGCTACATGCGGCTGCTGGAAATTATTCCGACGCCGGAAACGGACCGCACTGTGCTCGATGCGGTTACCTGGTTCGCTGATGTGCGGCTGGGCAAAGGCGTGGTAGTCGCCAAGGATACTCCGAACTTCATCGCTAACCGCATTGGAACTTTTTCCGTTCTCAACGTGATGCGGCTTATGCAGGAGATGGATCTCTCGGTCGAAGAGGTGGACGCACTTACCGGGCAAGTCGTGGGATGGCCGAAATCAGCTACGTTTCGGACCATCGATCTGGTTGGACTCGACATTCTGGGGCACGTGGTCAGCAATATGGAAGACGCTGATGGCGGGCGAGGGCGCCCGCCCCACACGCTTCCAGATTTCTACAAGCAGATGCTCGAACGGAAGTGGCTCGGGGACAAGACTCGCGGAGGATTTTATAAGAAAGCGAAAGATGACGAACGGCTCGCTCTCGACTGGAAAACGCTTGAATATCATCCGCGGCAGAAGCCGAGATTTCCTGCCCTGGAGATGGCGAAGAATATCGAAGATACCGGCGCTCGCGTTCGCATGCTGCTGGGGCTTGATGGACAGCCGCAGAAGGGCGACAAGGTGGGCGCATTCTTATGGCCGGTGTTGGCCGATCTATGGACCTATTCCGCGAATCGCATTCCGGAAATCTCCGACACGATCGTCGAAATCGACCGTGCGATGCGTCTCGGCTTCAATTGGGAACTTGGGCCATTTGAGCTCTGGGATGCGGCTGGGGTTGACGCTA
>DAIMDJ010000243.1:0-4799 GCA_036725905.1 Terriglobales bacterium | reverse complement strand
CGCGTGCGAGTGGTTGGCGCTGTAACAGTAGCCATGGTGTTTTCTAAATCGTCGGCAAAAATTGGCGACAACAATGGATTATAACTTTGTCTTCACGCTTACTGCTTGACGTTAAACGTTTAGCGGGATACACTGACTTGCGTGATTAAGTCGTTCCGTTCTGTGGAGACTGGACGACTCCACCAGCGGTATCCGGTTCGGCGGTTTCAGGCAATTGAACGCATCGCACGGCGGAAGCTCTTGCAGTTAGATGGCGCGACAGAACTTCGTGATTTGGCAGCGCCACCCGGCAACCGCCTGGAGGCGTTGCACGGAGATAGAAAAGGGCAGTACAGCATACGAATCAACGATCAATGGCGGGTGTGTTTCATTTGGCGGGATGGGAACGCACATGAAGTTGAAATTGCGGATTATCACTGAAGAAAACGATGACTAAATCTCAAAAACGGCTTTCTCCTATTCATCCGGGCGAGATTCTTCGGGCCGAGTTCATGCAACCGCTTGGGCTCAGCATGAACCGCCTGGCGCTCGATCTACGCGTGCCGGTGACGCGAATTGCCGAGATTGTGCATGAGCGGCGAGCGATTACTCCGGCTACCGCCTTGCGGCTAGCGCGATATTTCAATACCAGTGCCGGCTTCTGGCTGAATCTTCAGACTGCATACGATCTGGAAGTTGCGCAGGAAAAGTTTTCCGACGCCATCGAGAAGGAAGTCCGACCCGTTACAGCCTCCGCAGATGTGCAATCTTAACCAGGCGACTCACTTCGTCCCGATCACCACATTGAAGAACGTCGGCGGAAGGGGGTGCAATTCGCTGCTGCGAAATCCGGAATTGCCCAGCATACGCTGGAGTTCCTTGAATGTGTATGCCTCTCCGGCTGGGGTTCCCGCCAGCATGATTAAGCTGAAGCTTGCGGCCAATGGCGGTGTAACCCGATCGTCATTGGGCACGAATTCTACAATTACGGCGCGGCCGCCGGGTTTCAATGACGCTTGCACTCTCCGGAGCAACGCTTCACAAGTAAGCTGATCGAAGTGGTGGAGAAAGTTCACGACGAGCGCGATGTCGTAACCGTCTCCGTACTCCACGTCAAAAGCACTGCCTGGGATGGTGTGGTACCGGCCGGCGACTGCCGCGGCGGCAGCGTTTTCTTTCGCGACTTCCAGCACGTTAGCCCAGTCTACAGCCCAGACTTCTGCATTTCGATTGTGGCGCGCCAGAGTCACCTCGTAGAGTCCGTGGCCGGCTGCCAGGCTCAGCACTTTCCACTTGGCTCCCTCTTCGGCTCTCAGCAATTTGGCGAGCAGTTCGGCTGGCATCGCCATGAGCGGCGCCATACCGCGGGCGAATTCCACCCACATGGGATGTTCCGGCGTCAGGCTATGCTCGTCACGTGCAGTTCCGCCTTTGCGTACGGCTTCAGTAAGATGTTTGTATCCTTCCACAGCGGATGGCAGCAGTAAGAATCGCAGCGCGCCCCCAACATAGGCCTTGGAGTGCTTATCCAGAAACACCGCCGAATCAGGCGTCAGAGCGTAGCGATTGGCATGCTTGGTCAACAATCCATGGACTACCAGAAAGTCGCACAGAATGCGCGTTCCTCGCGCGGACGCTTTGCAGCGGGCTCCAATATCTTCAGCGGTCTGCTTTCCCTCTGCTATGGCCGTGAATAGTTCGAGCTCGATGGCAGTCTTGAGCGCTTCTGTTCTCTGAAAAGCATTAGCAGTCTCGAAAAATAATTGCGGTGACGGGGGTGCGCCGGTCATGGTTGCAGACAAGGAAAGCCTCCAATTGAAGTTTGATTTTCTCTTTCGAACCATTGATCTTTGCATGGGTTATCGCAATCCGGCAAGCGGGCGACAAGGGCTTCCGTTCAACGATATTTTCTGTTTCACGGCTGCTGGCAGTGGACCATTTAGCGCATGCTAGAATTAGAAATTTTTAGCAGCTAAGTTGCGCTCTCCAGAAGGACAAGGCTGATTGCCGACGCAACAAATACCAGACACGCTTCCACGCGCGCAGACTGTCTCGCGTCCTGACACGCGCGCCGATGTCATCGTCATTGGCGCTGGCCCAACCGGGCTGGCCTGTGCTATCGAAGCTCAACGCGCGGGATTCAAAGTGATTGCGATTGACAAGGGCTGCGTGGTCAACTCCATCTATAACTATCCAGCGAACATGTCGTTCTTTACTACGCCGGAGCTGCTGGAGATCGGCGATATTCCATTCAGCACTTCCCGCCAGAAGCCCACACGCGAAGAGGCGCTCGAATACTATCGCAAAGTCGCCGAGCACTATCACCTCGACGTTCGACAGTATCAGTGGGTAAAGACGGTGATGGGAAGGGACGGCGAATTCAACCTCACGGCCACGGACCGCCTCGGGCGCATCTACGATTACCAGGCGCGTAAGCTGATTGTCTCGACTGGTTATTACGATATGGCTAACGAGATGAATATTCCCGGCGAGGATCTGCCGAAGGTCTTTCATTATTATCGCGAGCCGCATCCGTATTTCGATACTGACGTTTTGGTAATTGGAGGGAAGAATTCCGCAGCAATTTCAGCCCTCGATTTGTGGCGGCACGGCGCGCGTGTAACGTTGGTTTATCGCGGCCTGCGAATGCACAATCACGTTAAATACTGGATTCTTCCCGACATTGAAAATCGGATCAAAAATGGGGAAATCGCGGCATACTTCAACAGCGCGGTCACCGAGATCGATCCCGATTACGTTTTGATCGAGACGCCGCAAGGCGAAGTTCGGCTGAAGAACGATTTCGTCTTCGCCATGACGGGATATCACCCCGATTATGATTTTTTGCGTTCGATGGGAATCGAGCTTTCTGCAGATCAATGCCGCCCGGTTTGCGATCCGGTGACGCTGGAGAGCAATGTCCCGGGAATTTACGTAGCGGGGGTGATTGTTGCGGGATCGCGGACAAACGAAATCTTCATTGAGAACGGCCGCTTCCACGGACAGCAGATCGCTGCCCATCTGAAACAGATCCTGACAGGCTGAGACGGGCTGCCGGTTACTTCAGCAAATATTCCTTCACAAACATCACCGTGGCGTAGAACTGGTAGTCCTGATTCTTTTTCTTGCGGAAGCCGTGGCCCTCGTCCTTTGCTTCCAACCACCATACCGGAGTGCCGTTCTGGCGCACGATTGAAACCATCTGCTCCGATTCGCTGGCGGGAACGCGCGGATCATTCTTTCCCGCAATCACAAAAAGCGGCTTGGTAATGTTCTTCGTTTTGTTAAATGGTGCGATTCGCTCCAGGAAGTCGCGCATTTTAGGATCGCGCTCGTCGCCATATTCGACCCTGCGCAAATCCTGGCGGTACCCTGACGTGTGCTCAAGAAACGTGACCAGATTCGATGGCCCGACTACATCAACGGAACAGCAAATGCGGTTGTTGTAATTAGTCGCGACGGCTAGGGTCATAAATCCGCCATAGCTGCCGCCTGTGACGAGCACACGACTCGCGTCCAGATCAGACTGGGTCTGAATCCAATCGAGCAGGAAATTGATGTCTTTGTAAGAACCTTCGCGAAGTAGGCCATTGTCCATCGTCAGGAACGTCTTGCCGTAACCTGTGGAACCGCGCACGTTGGGGAAAATCATCGCGAGTCCCAGTTCATTTAAGTAGTAATTATTGCGCCCCAGAAATCCTGGACGAAACTGACCCTCAGGTCCGCCATGAATGTTGACGATCACCGGCCGCTTACCCGTAAATTTTGCCGGAGGCCTGTACAGAAATCCGCTGATCTCGCGGCCATCCCAGCTCTTCCAGTGAATCAGTTGCGGCTCGGAGAAATTGGCGGTGTTCAGTCCGCCAGTTTCGCTGTACGTCCAGCGATCGACCTTGCCGGTCTGCACATCGAGCGAATACACATCGGAAGTTGAGCGCGCAGAAGTGATATTGAATCCCAGATCACGGTTGTTTTTGTGCCAGCGCACGCCGGAGGCGATTCCCTTCGGCAGGTCCGGCACAGGCTTCTCTTTGGCTGTTTTGGTGTCGAGCAGGTGCAGCACGCCGAAGCCATCCTCGTTAGTCACGAACGCGATCGTGCGGCCGTCATAAGAAAGATCGAACTCATCCACGTCCCAGGAAATGTGGCTGCTCAGGTAGTTATGCTGTTTGCTCGCGGGATCGACGTATGCCAGTCTTTGAAACTCGGAGTCTTTGTCGGTTGTAACGTAGATGCCTTTGCCATCTTTGCTAAACTGGCCGCCACCATAAGCGATCTTTGCGCCACCCTTTGGAGTGATAAGGGTTTTCTCGCCGTTGCTCGCGTCTACAATCCATAAATAGCTCTCGTTCGCCGAAATTTCCTCGCGTACAAGAATCTTGCGATTATCCGGAGACCAATCGAGCGGCTCCCATCCTCCGCCCTGAAGTTGTGTGAGCATGCGATCGCTCTTGGAATTCGCCGGCTCAACAACGTAGAGATCAACATCGTTTCCATTCCGGCGGGTTGATCCGTAAGCCAATTTTTGCCCGTCATACGACCATACTGGCGCCACATTGCGCGATTTGCCATCAGTGAGCAGCGTTACGTCACCACTTTCGTTGTCGAAGCGATAGACCTGGAAAAACTCGTTTCCGCCGATATCTTTCGAGAACACAAACGAATTGCCGGAGGCAGGTGAAAACTGTGCGCCGCTGACCGAGTCCGGATAGAACGTCAGTTGCGTGCGTGCTCCGCCTGGCATCTTCACCAGGTGGATTTGAGCCGTATCGGCGAACCGTGTAGAGATCAGCATCTCCCGCTTGACCGGATCCCAACTG
>DAIMDJ010000242.1:0-4817 GCA_036725905.1 Terriglobales bacterium | reverse complement strand
GGGCGGCAGGATTATCTGCTGAGACTCCGTGCGCCATCGTTTCGCGTGTCGGCTCGCACGACGAACGAGCGCATGTCACAAGCATTGGAGAACTTCCATCCGCGCCGCGTTTGTCTGCACCATCACTGCTGGTCGTCGGCGAGGTGGTGCGCTTCGCTCAGCACCGTTCTCTCCGCGAGCAGTTTTCGCAATTTATTGCTCGTAATTTCGAAGCATCACAAAGCGAGTTGATCAAGACTACCGAGAGTGGATCTCAGGAGCAAGCACAGTGAAAGAACATCTGCAGCAAATACGGGCTCAGGTGGAAACTTGGCGTCCCGAAGAAGTTCTCCGTTGGGCGTATGCAAACTTCCAGGGCGACATCGCGATGGCCTCCGGATTTGGCGCCGAAGGCATGGTGCTGATGGACATCGCCTCGCGCGTGCATCCTAATTTCCGGGTTTTCACACTCGATACCGAGTTTCTGTTTCCCGAAACTTATGATTTGATTGATCGCGTCGAGAAGCGTTACGGCATCAGGGTGGAGAGAGTATTTTCTCCGCTGACGCCCGAGGAACAGGAGCAAGTTCATGGCCCGGCGCTGTGGAGCCGCAATCCTGATCGTTGCTGTAATCTTCGAAAAGTAGAGCCGCTTAGGAACAAGCTCAAAGAGTTGCGGGCCTGGATAACTGCCATTCGCCGCGACCAAACCGTTGCGCGGGGCTCTGCTCGCAAACTTGAATGGGACGCGAAATTTCAGTTGGTCAAGGTGAATCCGATTGCAGACTGGACGTCCGCAATGGTTTGGAGTTATATCCGCAGGCACGAAGTTCCCTACAATCCGCTGCACGACCGCAACTATCCCAGTATCGGATGCACACATTGCACTCGCGCCACCCAGGCAGGAGAAGATGCCCGGGCCGGCCGCTGGTCGGGATTTAATAAGACAGAATGCGGACTGCACGTGCCAGAGCCACAACTGGTCGCACCGCTGGTGCAGATTGAGTATCCGGTGACCTGCGAAGAGAACTAAAGCGCCTGCTCAAAAAATCCATTAGCTCCATCGAAATTCTCAATTGTACTTTCCAGGTCAGTTGACGATACACAAGATGGATGGCGCGCAATCAGTTCGCCGTCGACCATGATGCATGTGGCGTCGGCTTCGTCACACGGCTTGGGCATCGCGGCTCGCATGAGATCGTAGAGCGTGCACTCGAGGTGCTGCGCCGCCTGGCGCATCGCGGCGGCGTGGACGCCGATGGCCGCAGTGGTGATGGCGCCGGCCTCCTCACGCAAATTCCGGATTCCTTCATACGAAAGCAGGCGCGACGGAATGGGATCGATCTGCCGTCGGTATTTGGCCTGGGGATGGTGTTCTTGCCGGCCGGGAATGAGAATGCGGCGCGGGCCATAATTCAATCAACTGCACTCGAGAGCGGCCTTCGCTGTTTGGGCCGGCGATCGGTCTCGTGCGATCCTGACGTCGTGGGGCCGCGAGCACGGGATACGCTGCCCGCCATCGAGCAATACTTCTTCGCGCCAGAGAGTGCGACGGACGACTTTGAATCGCTTTTGTTCCGGGTGCGCAAACGCGTGGAACAAAATGCCTTTCCCGGAACATACGTCTGCTCGCTTTCAACGCGTACTGTTGTTTATAAAGGACTGCTTACGCCCGAGCAGTTGCCTGCCTTCTATCCTGATTTGGTCGATCCCGAATTCGTAAGCTCTTTCGCGATCTTTCATCAGCGCTATTCCACCAACACGCAGCCCAGTTGGTCTCTGGCTCAGCCGTTTCGTTTCGTAGCGCACAACGGCGAGATCAATACTATCAGCGCCAATCGCAGATGGTTGCACGCTAAGGAAGTTGTGTTGCGAAAGGAGGTAGGGCTTTGTGACGCGGCCCGCCTGCTTGAACAGCGCGTCAGCGACTCCGCTAGTTTCGATAACGCCTTCGAACTGTATTTGCGGCGCGGGTATGGCGTGTCTGAGGCGATGCTGGCCATGGTTCCACCAGCTTGGGAGAACGCTCACGGGATGGAACCGGAGCTGCGCGTGTTTTTTGAAGAGCACGCATGCAGGCAGGAGCCTTGGGATGGTCCCGCAGCACTGATCTTTACTGATGGTGAAGTTGTCGGCGCAAAGCTGGATCGTAATGGACTCCGTCCGCTGCGTTACACGCTAACTGCTGATGGTCTGTTGGTGGTCGGTTCAGAAGTTGGCATCGCGAACCTGCAAGGCAAGCGAGTCGTTGAGAGGCAACGCCTCGGACCGGGCGAGATGTTGATCGCAAATCCCGCGACCGGCGGATTGCTGCGGCCCAACAACTTCTTATCGACGAGAAAGTGCGCCCATCAGCCTGCGCGTCCATCGCCAGTTATTGTTCCTGCTAGCGACCAGCCAGAGCATTCGTCAAAAGAGCCAAAGAAAATGATGGCCACCTTGGGCTGGACGGAAGATCAATTTCGGCTGCTGTTTCGTCCTCTGGTTGAAGAAGGGCAGGAAGCTGTCTGGAGCATGGGCGATGACGCGGCGCCTGCTTCGCTCTCCAAGCTTCGGCGTCCCTTATGGGATTACTGCAAACAGCGCTTCGCGCAGGTTACGAATCCCCCGATTGATTCATTACGCGAAAGTCATGTCATGTCGTTGCGGGTGCATCTTGGAGATCTCGCCGTGCTCCCGTCGCCGCTGCTCGATACTGCGCAGTTGAAAGCGCTGGAGCGGCATTTTCAGTCCATCGCACCAATTGCATTCACATTCCCCGCTTCAGAGGGAGTTGGCGGAGCGAAGTCTGCATTGGAACGCATTCGAGAACAGGCGAAGACGGCTGTTTCGGAGAACCAATCGCTCGTGTTGCTCACGGATCGCAACATAGGTGCGCAGCACGCTGCTCTTCCTGCGCTGCTGGCCATAGCTGCGGTCTGGAAATCCCTGGTGCAAGCCGGAGGCTGTGAACTCCCGCTTGTCATTGAGACCGGGCAGGTCATCGACACGCATCACGTCGCTTTGCTTATCGCCGCAGGCGCCAGCGCGGTGCTCCCTTATTTAGCCCTGGAGCAAGCCAGTTCGCTCGCCCACGGCGGAGCGAGGCGATACCGCGTAGCGATTGAAAAAGGCCTGCGCAAGGTGATCGCGCGCATGGGAATTTCAGCTATTGCCAGCTATCGCAATAGTCAGCTCTTTGAAACTGTCGGACTCGATGCGGAACTGTGCGATGAATTCTTTGAGGACGCAGGCCGAGCACTTGGAGGCAAAGGACTTCACGAAATTCTGCAAGATTGCATAGATCGGCACTGCGAGGCCTTTGCTGGAAAAACTACAGACCTGCGGGATTTTGGCCTCTATCGTTTCCGCCACAGCGGAGAGCAGCATGCAAATTCGCCCGAAGTCGTTCGCCGGATGCATCGCTACATCAAGTCGCCAACGGAGGAGAATTATGCAGCGTTCGTCGAACTGGGAGAGCAGCGCGACCCAATTGCTGTGCGCGATTTATTAGAGGTTGCGCCAGCGGATCCAATTCCCCTGGACGAAGTTGAATCGGAAGCCTCCATCCTCAGCCGATTCAGCACACAAGCCATGTCTCTGGGAGCCGTGTCGCCAGAAACTCACCGAACGCTCGCGATTGCCATGAATCGCTTGGGCGCGCGTAGCAACACCGGCGAGGGCGGAGAAGACCGCGAAGTATACAGTGACTTTTCTGGAGCTAACAATCGCGTAAAGCAAGTAGCTTCAGCCCGCTTCGGAGTCACCACCGAGTACCTCGTTCACGCGGATGAACTGGAAATCAAGATTGCCCAAGGCGCGAAGCCGGGCGAAGGCGGACAATTGCCCGCAAGCAAGGTTTCGGCCTACATTGCGCGCTTGCGTCACGCCACGCCGAACATGGTGCTGATCTCGCCGCCTCCGCACCACGACATCTATAGCATTGAGGACCTCGCACAACTAATCTACGATCTGCGCGCCGTGAATCCGCGAGCCCGCATTGGCGTGAAACTGGTGGCCAGCACGGGAGTAGGGATTATCGCGGCGGGCGTTGCTAAAGCTGGCGCAGATGTCATCACCATCAGCGGCCACGACGGAGGGACCGGCGCTTCGCCGCTCAGTTCCATCAAGAACACCGGACTACCATGGGAAGCCGGACTGCGCGACACACATGTTGCTCTCAGCAAGGCCGGCTTGCGTGGGCGCGTGCGCTTGCGCGTGGACGGCGGCTTCAAGTTCGCGCGTGATGTGATCCTTGCTGCTCTGCTTGGCGCCGACGAATTTGGCTTCGGCACGGCTGCTCTGCTCGCTCTCGGTTGCGTGATGGCGCGGCAGTGTCACCTGAACACTTGCCCGGTGGGCATCGCGACGCAGGATGAAAGATTGCGCACCCGTTTTACGGGGAAACCTGAAATGGTTGAGACCTATTTCCGGGGGCTGGCGAGAGAAGTACGCGAGCGCCTGGCGGGCATGGGTGCGCGTTCGATTGAGGAAATTGTGGGCTGGGTCGAGCGTTTGAGGCCCCGAACTGCCGAAGCGGCACGGGCATTAGCCGATTTGCTCCAGCCGACGCCTACTCCACCGCAAACCGGATGCCTAGTCGACGACGATACGCTGTTACACGTCGAACTGAATAAAACTATCAGCGACGCATCCGTTTCCCAACGGCGATTCCGCATCACTATTGCGGATCGCTCCATCGGAGCTCACTTAAGTGGTGAAATCCTGCGGCGCTCAGATCTGTCACATGCCTCTAGAAGCTACGAATTTTTCGGCAGCGCCGGCCAGAGCTTCGGCGCATTTCTGGTTGCCGGGTTGAATTTCCATCTCAGCGGAGAAGCCAACGATTACGTGGGCAA
>DAIMDJ010000241.1:3321-4823 GCA_036725905.1 Terriglobales bacterium | reverse complement strand
CTTTGCGGATCGCACTGCGATTAATCGGGATACGGCATTAGGAGGCAATGCGCGATTCATGCCGCAGACCACATTGATAAACGGTAATGTCGCGAATCTGTCTACCGCCGCATCGGCAGTTCTGCCCTTCACTATGACAATCCAGAGTCCTACCAACATTTGGCCCGCAACTTGGCAGTACAACACCACTGTCGAGCGTGAGTTCGCGGGAGGCGTGATGGTTTCTGCGGGTTACGTTGGAAATCGGGGTTTGCACTTGCAACGAAAACGCAATATCAATCAAATCCTAACACCGGGAACGACCTACGCCAATCCTTCGGTGAACCCCAACGCACTGCGGCCCTACCTCGGAGCCGGGATTATCGACATCTCGGAAAACTCCGGGTTGTCAAAATATGACTCCTTTCAGGCCACGGTGCGGAAGATCACCGGAGCGCTGACGTTCGGGGCGTCCTACACTTATTCGCGTTCTCTGGACAACACGTCATCGCTGACGGATGTGCTACCCAACTCATACAGCGACGCGAATTATTGGGGACCTTCTGATTTCAGTGTGCCGCATGCATTGACGATCAGCTACACCTACAACTTGCCGATGCATACTCGGGAAGCCTTCACGAAGATGGTGATCGGTGGATGGGCAATTTCCGGGATAAATCAGTTTGATTCCGGCATGCCGTTTTCGGTTCGCACGAACATCGACTATGCGGGCATTGGCTCGGGTAGCGGAAATCAGTTCTGGATCGTGAGCGGCAATCCAAATGGTTGCTCTACGCCCTTTGCCGGAATCGGTGCGACGGTTTACTGCAAGAACGCATTCACCGCGCCTGCGCAGGGCACATTCGCGTCGGGCGACACGAGAAATATGTTCAGCAATCCGGGGTTCTGGCAGTGGAACTTCGCGGCATACAAGTCATTCCCGCTCAGGGAATCTTTGCACTTTCAATTTCGCGCTGAGGCCTTTAATTTGACGAACCATCCGAACTGGGCAACGGTTAACTCCAACCCTCTGAGTTCAACGTTCATGATGGTCACGTCGAAGTTGGGTAGCAGAAATCTGCAGTTTGAAACGAGACTCGCGTTCTGAGTTTTTACAAGTTGACTGCAAGAGTTTTTTGAAAGGAGATGGGTGTGACTCTCTCTCGGAGAGACTTTACGAAGCTGATGGCCGCAGCAACTGTCGCGCCACCGTTTTCACAGCAAGCCCGATCAGGTCGAACGATTGGAATCCAAGTGGGCGCAGTTTCGTTTCTCGATGAAGGCGTCGATCCGGTTCTGGATCGCTTTCAGCGCGATGCGAACGTTAATGCCCTATTCATCGCAACGTTTACCTACGGACGGGGAATCGCCGGGAGGCAGGTTCCCGGCCAGCCGTTACCGGATCATGGCAAGCAGGAATACGACGCTGACTTCCACGGCGGCAATTTTACAAAAACACACGAGCAGTTCTACGCGGCTACTTCACTGAGACAAATTCAAGCACCCGATCATCCGGGTTTCGA
>DAIMDJ010000241.1:0-3221 GCA_036725905.1 Terriglobales bacterium | reverse complement strand
GCAATCGGCGCATCGCACGGTGGAGCGGGAGCCGATCCCTTCGAGGTCAAGTGTTTCTGCAATTTTTGCAGGAGTGCGGCGAAGTCTCGTGGGATCGATATAAACAGAGCCGTGGAAGGGTACAAGAAGCTGGCGGCGCTGGTGCGTGACTCACGAGCAGCGTTGCGGCCCCTCGATGGCTACTTCGTTTCTTACTGGCGGCTGCTGGTGAAGTATCCCGAAATTCTTGCGTGGGAAACACTGTGGAATGATGGCCAGCAAAGCACGTACGCAAACATCTACAAGCTGGCAAAATCGATCCGGTCGGAGATTGCCGTTGGCTGGCACATTTGGCATAACAATTCGTTCAGCCCCTTCTATCGCGCCGAGCAGGATTACGCAGATTTCTGCAAATACTCTGACTTCCTCAAAGTGGTCATGTACAACAACTGCGGTGGACCCCGGCTCGCGTCCTACGCGAATAGTGTGAGCCACACGATTCTGGCTGACTTCTCTCCAGAACAAGTGCTGGACTTCACATACAAGACACAGAACTACGAAGAAGCGAATCTTGCTGAACTTCCAAGCAAAGGACTTTCCGCCAATTATGTCAGACGAGAAACGAGACGAGCCGTGAATGGTGTTACTGACGCAGTAAAGATTTGGCCGGGAATCGATATCGATATTCCCACCAGCAACGGCGAAAAGAAAACTGAGCCACAAGATGTGCGCGAAGCCGTGCAAGCCGCCCTTGACGCTGACGCAGACGGAGTGATCCTTTCACGCAAGTATTCGGAGATGCGCCTATCGAATCTGCAGGCCGTTGGAGGGGCATTGCGCGTATGACCATGAACAGACGCTCTTTCATCGCGCTTACAGCCGTTTCAGTTGCTACACCCAGCAATCTTTTCCAGCCAAGCGGCAACAGCCATGAGGCAAACGTTCCCTGGTACAGCGTGATGCGGCGATGCGGACAGATCAATTTCAACGAGCGCGATCCGCTGACACTCGACACAGAAGCGTGGGCCGACTATTGGGCGTCACTCAAGGTCGATGCTGTACTTCTGAACGGCGGCGGCATTGTCGCCTTCTATCCAACACAAGTGCCTTACCACCATCGGAGCGAATTCCTCGGCACCCGCGATCTGTTCGGTGAAATGGTGGCAGCGACGAAGCGGCGCAGTGCTCGTGTGGTTGCCAGAATGGATTGCAACCTTGCCTATGAGGACGCTTTGAACGCGCATCCCGAATGGTTCGAGCGGAACCAGGATGGCTCGCCAAGGCCGCACAGTGAATCACCTCGGCTATTAGCAACGTGCATGTTCAGCCCCTACTTTTCCGAACAGATGCCAGCGATCTACCGCGAGATCAATCAGCATTATCCCATCGACGGTTTCTTCACCAATGGCTGGCCATCCACTGGTCCACTACATGTGTGCTACTGCGAAGCCTGTCGACGCCTATACGACAAGTTGGGCGGAACGCCTCCCGCAGACACCGACGCCTCAAATCCGCTTTACCGCAAATACTACCAAGCGTACATGGACCGTGTGCTGGAAATTTGGCGTCTATGGGATGGCATTGCGCGTGAGAAGGACCCGCAATCCGTGTACGTTGGCAATCTTGGGGGTGGGATCGACACAGTCAAGGACATAAAGGAGATCAGCCAAGCAGCGGCATGGTTTAACGCCGACCACCAGGGCCGAGCAGGTGAAACGCCGATATGGAACTGTGCGCAACAGGGCCGCGTTGCACAATCTGTTATGGCAGGCCGCACTATCACAAATGTCTCAGGCGCATACAGCAATACACAACCAGTTTGGCGGCACGTCTCGAAGGCCCCTGCCGAACTGAATCTATGGCTGGCGCAAACTACAGCCAGCGGGATGGTGCCGTGGTTTCACTGGCTGGGCGGTTCGCCCGAGGACAATCGCTGGCGCGAGGTCGGTCGATCCTTCTTCGATTGGCACGCAGGCAACGAGCCGCATTTCCGTAATCGGGGTTCGCTTGCTGATCTGGCCGTCCTATATCCACAGCGCACCGTTGCTTTTTATTCCCGAGGCCGCGGGTCAAGCCGTTATCGCGGTGGACCTGTCGATTATCTGCAAGGACTTTACTACGCGCTACTCGAAGGGCGCTTCGTTTTTGACTTCGTACACGAAGGGAATCTCGACTCAGCGAATTTGCAAAAATACCGTGCGCTTCTTATTCCAAATGCAGCTTTCCTCAGCGATGGTCAGTGTGAAGCCATTCGACAGTACGTCAAGAACGGAGGCTCGCTTCTCGCTACGTTTGAAACGTCCCTTTACAACGAATGGGGCGAACCACGTGCCGACTTTCAACTGGCCGATGTGTTCGGCGCTCATGTGGCCGGTGAGGTCATTGGACCTCAAGGAAACACTTACTCCCGCATTGAAAGGCAACATCCGGTTCTTAGAGGTTTCGATGGCACGGCGTTGCTGCCAGGAGCCGAAGCCCACATTCCCGTAAAGGCCGAAGTTCCACTCGTCTTGAGCGTTGTTCCTTGGTATCCAGCATTTCCACCAGAAATGGTCTATCCACGCACGCCACGGACAACGGAGCACGCTACAGTGTTCAGAGAAACAGGCAAGTCGAGAATCGCGTTTTTTCCAAGTGATGTTGACCGTACGTGCTGGCGATCCGGCAATGCGGACCTGAGCCAGTTGATACAAAACGCCGTCAAGTGGGTCCGAGGCGATGACCCGGCCATTTCCATCAGCGGTGAGGGCATCATTGAAGTGTTCGCCTGGAAAACAGAACCGGGTTACGCATTACACCTGCTCAACTACACAAACCCGAACATGACTCACGGCGCGATACGGCGCATTTATCCTCTCGGGCGTCAACAAGTACGCTTCCGCGTTCAGGATCGTGCAATCAAGGTCGTGCGTGGGTTGCGCTTGGGCGCTCATCTGGTTTTCAAGCAGCAAGGCCAAACGGTAAGTTTTGATGTGCCTAGTGTCACCGATTATGAAGTTATAGCGCTTGTGTAATGATATGGCACTCTGCGAGACTCACGCATTTTTTCCCGACGATCCGGCACCGCCGCCGCAGTTCAGTGGTTGCCCGAGAGATCAGCGGACACCACGCGGAGGACATTTCGAGTGCATCAGAGGTGGGCATGCATCAGATGCACATTTTTTGAGGGAACGTGACAGCCAAGAAGCTTTTTGATATGCAGTGTCATGTAGGTGCCATGCAAATGGTGATGAAAGGCGATA
>DAIMDJ010000240.1:0-4823 GCA_036725905.1 Terriglobales bacterium | reverse complement strand
GACGGCCTGACCGTCTTCACTTCCTGTCCCCTCAGCGCGTTAGCCCCAAAGTCTGTGCGCACGTAGCCTGGGCAGGCGGTCATCACATGAATTCCGAAATTCCTGAGTTCCACTCGCGCCGCTTTGCCGAACGCATTCATGGCAAACTTGGTCGCACTGTAAACAGTGTGGAAGGGAAGCGGGATATGCCCGGCAACGCTGGATATATTAATAATTGTTCCCGCGCCTTGCTGCTTCATGACTGGGATAACTGCCAGCATGGATTCAACAGCACCGAAGAAGTTGGTATCGAATGTCTCGCGACAGGCTGCCATGTCCAACTGCGCGACTGAATCCAGCAACCCATGGCCGGCATTGTTTATCCACACATCGATCCGATTGAAATGATGCAGTGTCAGGCTGAGCACCCGGTCGATTTCCTCGCGATTGCGCACATCGCAGGAGAGCGCCAGTGTGCGTTCGGTGTGACCAACCCGGTCGCGGGCGGCTTCTGCTCGGCCAGCATCGCGCGAAAGCAAGACCACTCTGGCGCCGTGGTCCGCGAAAATTCTGGCAAGCGCTTCGCCGATTCCCATGGAAGCGCCGGTCACTACGACAACCTTGCTGGACACGTCGATTTCTTTGCCCATGCCGAGCTTTTATCCTCCTTGCACTGGCCAGTCAGCCGCTGGCGTAAAATGAAAAACACCTCTGTCACGCTGGGTTCCCATGAGCATACTCCTGCCTCTATTCCCGCTTGATGTGGTCTTGCTTCCCGGCGTGCCGCTCCCGCTGCACATCTTCGAGCCCCGCTACAGGGAAATGATTTCGGAATGCCTGGCTCAGGAGAAACCTTTCGGTGTAGTACGGGTCAAAGAGGAAGGAGTAGCCGAGATCGGCTGCACGGCAGAAATCATCACGGTCACTAAAAAATATCCTGACGGGAGAATGGATATCGTCACTGAAGGGCGCGAGAGATTCGAGGTAATGCACATGGACCAGGAGCGATCATTCCTGCGCGCCGAAGTGCTTTACCTGCGCGACGAACCGGCTTCCGCGACTGCTGCGGAGATCGAACGGGCGCTAAACTTGCATGGCGAAATCATGGGATTGGCCGGGGCTGCGCCAGAAAAAGCCGCTGAGATAGATCGTTCCCGGCTCTCGTTTCACCTCGCCGGATCCCTGCCGCTCGATCTGGATTTCAAACAAACGTTACTTGGGATGAAATCCGAGTCCGAGCGCGTGCAGGGAATTATTTCGTACTTCGAGACCATACTGCCCGGTCTGCGACGTGCCGTCCGGGCCCGCAAGAGAGCAGGAGGCAACGGGCACGTGGATTGAGTGCTCGTTAGCAGGCGTGAGCCCACGTCCGGACTTCTTCCTGCCCTCTTAGCCAGCGCCGGTCGTCTTAAATTTGTAAATTCGCGACGCGAGCAATTGCAGAGTGTTCCCAGGTCGGATAACATCCGTTGGGAAAGTGATCGCAGGCCCTGACAGAATTCAGAAGGAAAATCAAGAATAGGAGAAAATATATGAAGCTTAGGTTCGTAGTACTTTTGTTAGTGCTATTGACGGCGACCCTCTGCTCGGTTAGTTCTGCGGGACCGATAGCTCAGTATTGTAAGACGCATCCCACCGCAGAGATGTGCAATTAGCTGCGTGCGCGAGGGACCGCCGCTTCAGCTGGCGGTCCTTCGCGCTGAATTGCCAACAGATAAGATACTGCTGGCGTGAAATCCTTAGCACTCTGCGTGTCGATTTCTCAGCACGCCAGGTGTTCGCGGGTTAGTTTGAGGCCGTTGAGATTGCCGAGGACGGTAACAGCGATCGAGTCGGTCTGGAAAAATTCGTTGGCCAGCCCTTGCAGTTCTTCGGCGGTTACGCTCTCGATTTTTTCGATGAGTTCGTCGAGGGTGTAGAAGCGATCGAAATACATTTCCTGCCGCGCGAGGTTCGACATGCGCGCAGTGGAAGACTCAAGCGAGAGCATCAGACTTCCCTTCAATTGATCCTTGGCGCGGCGAAGTTCTTCGCCGGAGACTGCATCAGATTTCAGCTTCCGGAACTCCGAAACCACTGAACGCACAACTTTGGCGGCAGATTCGCGGGAGGTTCCGGCGTAGACGGATAAGCAGCCAGTGTCGCGGTAAGGACTCAAGTCGCTGTAGATGGCGTATGCTAGGCCCTGCCGCTCGCGGATATTTTGAAACAGGCGAGAGCTCATGCCTCCGCCGAGAAGTGTGTTCAAGATATACGAGGCGTGCCGCTTCTCATGCGCGATGGGATGCGAAGGAACGCCCACGCAGATTTGAACCTGCTCGAGTGCCTTCTTATTGCGCAGAATAATCCGCGATACGACTTTCGGCTGGGAGCTATAGAAGCCGTTGCTCATTGGCTTCATATCCCCGAAATGTTTGCGAACCAGGTCCACGAATTGCTCGTGTTGCAGATGTCCGGCGGCGCAGATGATTAAATTGCCTGGAGCGAAGCGCTGCTTGTAGAAATCGAGTACCGGCTCGCGTTCAAATTTCTTAACTGTATCCTTCGTTCCAAGGATCGGCTTGCCGAGCGGGTGATCTTTCCAGAAATTTTGCGTGAAAATTTCGTGGACGAGATAATCGGGGTTGTCCTCGTCCATCTTGATTTCTTCGAGAATCACACCGCGTTCGCGGCCGATGTCCTGAACGTCAAAGACCGGATTCAGCACCAGGTCGCTGAGCACGTCCATGGCGATGGGCATATGCTCGTCGAGGACTTTAACGTTGAAGCAGACGCACTCTTTGGCGGTGAATGCGTCCATGTTGCCGCCGATAGAATCAACCTGGCGGGCGATGTCTTCGGCGGAACGGTTCTTCGTTCCCTTGAACACCATGTGCTCGATGAAGTGGGAAATTCCGTTCCACTGGAGGTCCTCATCGCGGGAGCCCGTCTTGATCCAGATACCGATAGAGACGGAGCGGATGTGCTGCATCTCTTCGGTAATGAGGGTCAGCCCGTTGGGCAAAACTTCGCGGCGGATATTGCGCGTCTCTTCAACCATGGCAAGTTCCCAACCAGCTTCCAGGAGAAGCGCCCGCAAGCGGAAGCCTTTGCAGCTATTGTTACATACCCGAGCAGATGTGCGCGAATACATCCTTGCCTTGCAAAATCAATGACTTACACGAAAAATGCGCAATGACACGGTTCCCGTCGAAAACTATCCTCTAAAATCTATAAAACCAGCCGGAATTAGATGCATGGGACAAGCGGCACAAATCGGACTTTTGGGCCTTAGCCTTCAGGAACTTACGCTGCTTGTGGAGGAAGCGGGGCAGCCCGGGTTCCGGGGCCGGCAGTTGTTTGAAGCTCTTTACCGTCAGCGAGTGGAATCTGCGGAGCAGGTTTCGACCCTGCCGCTGGAATTTCGTCGCGCTCTGGCTCAAAGCGGCGTTAGCGTGGGACTTCCCGTTATCGAAAAGAGATTTGTTTCGAGCGATGGTACGGTTCGCTATCTAATGAATTTCGTCGACGGCCAGAGCGTGGAGACCGTCTGGATGCCCGAAGGCGACGGCGGCGAAAGTGGGGACGGCAGCGAGGCGGAGCGTGGATGGGATCGAGCCACGATCTGCATTTCCAGCCAGGTTGGTTGCGCCGTGGATTGCCAGTTTTGTCTGACTGCGCTGCTGGGGATGAAACGCAACCTGACGGCCGGGGAAATTGTTGGGCAGGTTTGCGCCGTGCTGAATGATCAGCAGGTCTCGCCTCCGCGGGATCGCGTGAACTTGGTTTTTATGGGGATGGGCGAGCCGTTTTTGAATTACGACAATTTCATGAAGTCTGTTCGCCTGCTGGTGGAAGGTGTGGGGATTCCGGAATCTCGTATGACGGTTTCGACAGCCGGGATTGTGCCGCGGATCTATGACTTTGGCGCGGAGCCGGTGCGGCCAAAGCTGGCGATTTCTTTGAACGCCTCGAATGACGAGCTGCGAACCCGCCTGATGCCGATCAACCGAAAATGGAATTTGGAAAAGTTGATGGCTGCGGCGCGAGATTTTCCTTTGCGCAATCGCGAACGATTGACGTTCGAATATGTGCTATTGGATGAGGTAAACGATTCTGCGCAGAATGCGCGTGACGTTGTCGAGCTGATACGCGGCATGCGCGCCAAAGTGAATTTGATCGCCCTGAACCCGGGGCCGGGCATTGCATTTCAAACACCGTCCGAGCAGCGGGTGCTTGCATTTCAGAATATTTTGGTGGCAGCGGGAATACCTGCGTTCATCCGGCGTCCGCGCGGGAGGGATATTTTTGCGGCATGCGGGCAGTTGAAACGAACGTCAGAGATGACGGGGTAGAACTGTTTCGCGCTGCAATAATGCTAGACTCTGCGCATGCGGATTGACATCCTGCCGCTGTGCGATAAGCACTATCGCACGATGGCGGCTGCCATTGCGCCGTTCAGCGCCGACTACTCAATTGAATTTTTCCGGTGTACGGCTGAGTTCTGCCAACGCTGCTTTAGTGAACGCCTGGGGTACGTCACGCCCAGACGCAATGAGCCGCCACTCATCCGCGCAGATCAGCCGCGTTGTGACCAGCATGGGCGGCCCATGTTCATCTGCAGCTTAGACCGGCAGCGCAACGTGATCCGCTACGCCTGCCCCGAGGAGAACTGCCGTGAGATGGGCAGCGAGAACATACAAGTTGGAGGACAACTCCGCCATCATCCGTGACCTGCTGCCAGCTCGGAACGGCGTTCCTGGTCCCTCAACTACTCTGGGATTTGAACACGCAGGGCAGGAAGGAAGCCCTTTAGGACTCAATCCTTTGTGTAACTTCGTGTCCTTCGTGGTTGATGAAATTAG
>DAIMDJ010000239.1:3612-4875 GCA_036725905.1 Terriglobales bacterium | reverse complement strand
AGCTCACGGTGGAAGAAATCGTGAAGCAGCCGGAAATGGTGGGCGATCGCATGCGCTCCACCTGTGCCGATGACATGAACAAGATGGGACTTGAAGTTATCTCGTTCACTATTAAAGAAGTTCGCGATAAGAACGAATACATCATCAACATGGGCAGGCCGGACGTTGCTCGCATCAAGCGCGATGCCGACGTAGCAGCCGCCGAAGCTGATCGCGATACTGCCATCAGACGGGCATTGGCACAGCGGGAATCCGCGGTCGCAAAGGCGCAAGCGGATCAAGACCGCGTACTAGCCGAGACGCTTTCCCTGGCGAAACAAGCCGAGGCGCAGCGCGATCTCGAAGTCAAGCGGGCACAGTTCCTCGAAGTCACCAAGCGACAGCAGGCCCAAGCCGACAAAGCCTATGACATTCAGACCAACATCATGCAGCAGCAGGTCGTCGCTGAGCAGGTGAAGGTTCAACAGGTCGAGAAAGAACAACAAGTGAAAGTACAAGAAGCGGAGATCGCGCGCCGCGAGAAGGAGCTGATCGCGACCGTGCTGAAGCAGGCCGAGATCGAGCGTCAACGGATCGAGACCTTGGCGGCGGCAGAAAAACAACGTCTCATGGCCGAAGCCGAAGGCCATGCTTCCGCCATTCGGCAACAGGGCGAAGCCGAAGCCGAAATCATCTTCAAAAAAGGCGAAGCCGAAGCCAAGGCGATGAACGTGAAAGCCGAGGCGTACCAGGAGTACAACCAGGCGGCGGTTATTGACAAGCTGTTCACCAACATGCCGGAAGTGGTCAAAGCGCTCGCAAGTCCATTGGCCAATGTCGACAAGATCACCATTGTTTCTACCGGGAACGGCGATGCGTCCGGAATGAACAAGATCACCGGCGACATCACCAAGATGGCGGCGCAGGTGCCGGCGCTCTTTGAAACGCTTTCGGGCATGAGCATGAGCGAGCTGTTTGCCAAGGTCAGAACGATTGGTGACAAGGGCCCGAAGCCCCCGGATGCTTTGCCGCCTTCGAGCAAAGGCGCCGGAGCAGGGAAGTAGCTGTGTGTGGAGCGGGCGCCTTCGCCCGCCTCGATTTGCGATGTAGGCGCGGGCGTCTCGCCCGTGCAGGAGCGAGGCTAAATCGGGAGGGCATGGCTTCAGCCATGCCTCAACGGAAAATTGCTTTGAAAGGGCGCGGCTTTTAGCCGCGCCGCAACTGATCTTTTTTCTAAATTGTCATTCCGAGCGGACTTCAGTCCGCGAGGAATCTGAAGTGAAC
>DAIMDJ010000239.1:0-3512 GCA_036725905.1 Terriglobales bacterium | reverse complement strand
CCCAATGGCATTACTTGAGCGAGTATCAACCTTAGTTCGCGCCAATCTCAACGACCTGATCGATCGTGCTGAGCATCCGGAGAAGATGATCAAGCAGGTCATTCTCGACATGCAGAACCAACTTTTGCAGGTGAAGACGCAAGTGGCGATTGCCATCGCCGATCAACATCTGCTCGAGAAAAAGCAGAAAGAAAACGAAGATAAAGTGGCCGAATGGATGCGCAAAGCGGAGCTGGCTGTGGACAAAAAACAAGACGATCTGGCGCGCGCCGCACTGGAGCGCGTGGAAAGCTACCGCGATCTGAGCGAGGGTTTCGCCCAGCAGGTAAAAGATCAAAAAGCTCAGGTCGAAAATCTGAAGACTGCGCTGCGGCAACTCGAGCAGAAGCTCACCGAGGCGCAAGCCAAAGCCGATCTGCTGATTACGCAGCATCGCCGGGCGCGCGCCGTGGGCAAGGCGGCGGACGCCCATTTGACACACGGCAATGGAGGCCACGCTGCCGCGTTTGATCGCATGAAGCGCAAAGTGGCGCACGCAGAAGCGCACAGCCACGCGAAAGCGCAAATCGCCGCCGAGGATATCGAGCATCGGCTGTCGGCACTCGAAAAGGAGGATCGGATCGAACAGGCGTTGGTGGAGTTGAAGACGAGGCGGGGAGCGTAAAGGCAAGCTGTGACCGAAAGAGCCAACAAGGCGCGGTTACTCGGGATGTTCATCGGCATCGTTGTACTCATCGTCGCCGTGCTCGTGAAGCGTCTCAGATAGAAGGTTTACGTAGAGTGAGATGCAGGCCATGCACGCCTGGATGGTATCGTAAGCCTATCAGTGCAGAAAGGATTAGCCGATGGACGCAGCGCTAGAACCGGCTGTGTTTTGTAATTCACCGTTGGATTGGATCGCTGATTGGTATGAGGCCGCAGTGCCGATTCGTGTTGGAGCCGCCGTTCTGGCTCCATTTACGCACGGAGTCTCCGCAATCGTCGATCAAGGGATCGTAAGCACATTCGCCTTCCTTCGCCGTGCTCGGCTGCAGGCATTCAAGAATGACCTGACGCTCCTCAACATTCAGCCTACCCAAGATGAGGTCCGTTCAAGAGAATTCATTGAAGCGTTCGTTGCAACGGCCGCTCGCGTCGAAAACACGAAACGTGAAGAGAAAATTAGATTGTTCGCTCTGCTCTTCAGGTGTTATTGGAATGTGGGCGTGTTCACGCCAGAGACCTTCGATGAATATGAAGAAGAGCTTGCAATTATCGATGAGCTTGGCTACCGGGAGTTCATAATCTTGTCGATTTTAGACAGGTTAGAACAGCAGCACCCGCTCCAGTCCGGCATGAACCGATTGCAGCGAGCGAGGAAGTTTTGGATTCATTTCGAAAAAGAAGCGGCCCGAGCACTTGGAGTTGGTCTCGAGGAAGTAGGTGCTTATTTACAGCGGCTGAGTAGAACAGGCTTATACCAGCCGATCACCGGTGCCTATTTGGATTACGAAGGCGGACTCGGCCACTTAACTCCCCGCTTTGAAAGCTTGAAGGCGCGGCTAAACTATAGAATCGAGGCGTAGGCACCCGCTCATGCACAAGATTTTCCATTTCGATTCTCCTCCGGAGCCTTACGTCGCCGATGCCGCCGTGCTGTGCTGCTTCGATGAGCGGATTCGTCTGGCGGTAAACAAGTTTCTCCGGCGGCAGGGAATTTTGCGACCGGATATGATCGTCGTCGCTGGTGGAGCGAAAACCCTGGCCTCGCCCCGCAATGATTTTGAGCGCGATTTCATCCTGGAGCAGGTGCGGATGTCCATGCGGCTCCATCAGACGGCGCGCGTGTTCCTCATGAGTCACTCCGACTGCGCCACCTACGGCGGTCTGGAAGCGTTTGATGGAGACCGGAAAAGGGAAGCGGAGCATCACCAGCACGAACTGCAACGCGCGGCAGAATTGGTAAAGGCAAACTTTCCAGCGCTTACGGTGAGGTGCTTCTTTGTTGGGTTTGACGGGATACATGGGGCAGACGCCCACGAGATAGGGCAGGCTGCGTAAAGCGCGGGAGGCAGTCTATTTCAAGGGGTCTACTCCCACCTCGATTATCGGTGGCACGATTCGCTCAGGCCCGGCTCACAACGAAGGTGGAAGACGTATCTCCCGATCACATATCCCAAGGCCGAGCCGACCAGAATATCGGACGTGAAGTGGTCGCGGCCAAGCAAGCGTCCGGTGGAAACCGCGCCTGCTGCCCCATACGCCAGGATCTTCACCCAAGCCCGGGGATATTCACGGGCCACTACGCTCGCCATCGCCCACATGAACATGGCATGACCACCTGGAAACGACGTATTGAAAGCATGGTGCTTCAGGAAATCGCCATTACCGGTGCCTTCGCCCGGGCGTTGCCGGCCCGCGATGAGCTGCATGGGCGCATAGATCAGGAAAGTATTGGCCAGAGTTTCGAGTTCCAGTTGGCCGGCCTCCTTAGCGCGTGCATTATCGGTTTTTATGCCGTACGCCCACAGCCCTACGAGCGCGCCGCTCATGCCGCCAAGACTAACGTTGGAGATATTTCCATAAAGATTGACATTGCCACCGGGAAGCGCTTCTTGGGTTCGCTTATCAGTTGCCAGCAAGGCTGCTGTCCCTGCAAGGAAAAGCGCGTCCCACTTGAGATTCGAAACTTTAAAGGGAGCTGCATACAGCTTTTTCTGATCTTGCAAGCCTCTCTTTATGCTGCGCATGATCAGACCATCCGGCTTACGCTCGGCTGGGTTTTGCGCGTCGCTGGATCCTCCGGAATCCTGGTTCCCGGCATCCGTCGGGAAAGCGGTCAATCCAGCCTGAGCGTCTGGAAACACAGTGAACGTGATTTTTGCGGGAAGCAGCGTTGGAGCTGACGAGACGGTTTGGCATTGTGCGCTAATGCAAACTGCAAGAGTCAAGCACTTAGCGAACATGATGTTGCGAAGAATGTTTTGCAAGCCTGATTTCCTTAACGTGATGGTGTAACGAATGCGGCGATACTAGGATGCAGATTTCTGCAACAGGGAGGTCAGTTCCGTGGGGAAGAATTGAAAGAAATTGGCCGCAAAGCGTTTTTAATTACGCGCTCGCCTTATCCGCCAACGGCAAACTGTCATCACCATTCTTGCCGGAATCCAATTCCAACTGCTCTTGGCCGCTGAGGGCGGTCACGCGGCCACGATACGTCTTTAGATGGGTTGATGCTTTGTCGAATGCTTCCTGCGCTTTGCCCAGGCTCTTGCCAACGCTCTCAAACTGATTCTGGAAAAAGTCAAACGACTTTTGTGCCTTTGCCAGTTCCAGCCGGCTCTTCTCGAAACGGATCGCGACTTCATACCACTTGTGCACAAGTGCGATCGTCTGCAAGGTCATCAGGAGCGTGTTCGGAGAGACCGGGAACACGTGCTGCGCGTTGAGCCAATCGGCGAGCTCGCGGTTGCGGACGGCTTCCATGTAGAGCGTTTCGCTGGGCAGATACATGAGAGCGATGTCAGTGGTTC
>DAIMDJ010000238.1:0-4881 GCA_036725905.1 Terriglobales bacterium | reverse complement strand
GACGGCGGCGCTACCTTCGACTCTGTAATTAGCACTACTCTCCAGCGCCCATCATTACAATTGGCATTGTCGGCGTGGATGATCCCTGCTCAGCCTCGATGGTCATCGCGAATGCCTTGGCCTCAACTCTGGCGGGCAGTGGGGGATTTGTATCACCGTCGCGCTCCCATGAACGTCTGGTTTGAACACCCCGGCGGGAAACCAATCGTCACCTAGGTTATATGGGACAGGTTCTAGTATTTTTTCACTATTGCGCCTGCTTCTCCCTCCGGCTACTTTCTTGTCAATTCTTAAGTCCTCATCTCGGCGCTCTCCGGCCCGCAGCAATGAGGAGTTCACCCCACGAGAGAGGTAGGCTGCAGAGCCTACCTCTCACTTAAACGCAATTTATACGCGCTCTGCACTTGGTTCTGCTTGGGGGTAAAGATGAATGTCCGCTTGTTCGGCAAGATTGTTCTTCCGCTTAGTCTATGTCTCATAGCTTTTGCCGCAGCCCCTGGGGGAAAGCCGGCGACGGTGAAAGGTTACGTCCTCGATTCGGCTTGTGCGTTTACTAAGAATCTGGATAAACCGATCAGCGCAGATTGCGCTCGTGCCTGTGCCAAGGCAGGCTCTCCGCTCGTGATTCTGGACGATGACGGCACAGTGTATTGGCCCATTGCCGACACCACTCCTGCAACCGGCCAGAACGAAAAGCTGATGAAATTTGCCGGACAAAAAGTAACAGCTAAGGGCAAGGTGTTTCAGCGCGGCGGTTCACGCGCACTTGTGATCGAGAGCATGGAGCCGCTCGCCAGTGCCAAGTAGCTCTCATTCGAATTCAAAGTCAAGCCCGTTTTCTCGAGGAGCCCAACTGTGCAGTTCTGCCATCGTGCTGTGACACGACTTCTAGTCCTAAATCTTATTTTGATCACTATTGCGGCCCGTGCCCAAGAGCTAGGGACGGCCGTTCTGAAGGGTGATATCACCGATCCCCAGGGCGCAGTAGTGACTAACGCGCGAGTGATCGCTCGAAATACTGCTACCGGTGTGGAGAGGTCCACGGTAAGCACCAATGCTGGTTTGTTCGCGTTCAACGATCTCGCGCCGGGTGTTTACGAGGTGCGGGCGGAAGCCAAAGGGTTTGCGCCATCTGTTTCCAAAATGGGGCTTCAGGTGGGGCAGCAAGCAAATCTCAGGCTCCGCCTTTCTGTTGAAGGAGCGAACACAACCATCGTCATCGATGATAGGGATTCCGTGCCCCTGGTAAACACAGTTTCATCGGTTGTTGACGGAGTCATCGACGCGCGCCAAATCGAAAATCTGCCGTTGAATGGTCGCAACTTTCTGGAGCTGGCGCTACTCACGCCCGGCAATACGATTGCTCCGAATTTTGATCCCACCAAGGCAAACACGGTGGTGATTTCCTCGGCGGGACAGTTGGGGCGGGGAGGAAATGTCAGCATCGATGGCATGGATAACAACGATGACGCCGTGGGCGGCATGCTGGTGAATGTGCCGGAAGATGCGGTGCAGGAATTCCAGAGCGCTACCAATCGTTTTTCTGCGGAATTAGGGCGTTCCGGATCGGCGGTAGTGAACGTAGTGACGAAATCGGGCAGCAACACCTTGCATGGTTCGGCATCCATTTATGAGCGCGACAAGAGCTTGCAGGCCACGATTCCCACGTTCAACTCTGATTTCTCAGCGCCAGCTGGCCAGACTCCACCGTTCAGCCGACAACAGTATTCGGGCACTCTGGGCGGCCCCTTGGTGAAGGACAAGGCTTGGTTCTTCGGTGCATTCGAGTTCCGGGATGAATTGGGTGGGGTGCTAGTCGCCACCAGGCGCCCGAATGCAACTGGAGGCGGAACGCTCTCCACCGGTTTCGCTGCCGTGCCTGTTACTGATCCAATGGGAACAGCACGTGGAGATTGGGAGGCTACGAGCAAAGATCATTTCAGCTTTCATTACTCGGTCGAGCGCCAGAACGCGACAGGCGCGGCTAGCTTCCTGACCGGTGCTCCCATCGGTTCCTCTTCCGAACGACAGGATGCACGCAACAACTTCCAGACTTTTCAGAGTTCGTGGACGAGGGTAGTGAATCCCACCCTATTGAATCGCGCCAGCTTCAGCTTCAATAACTTCATCAACAGCACAAGGCCGATTATGGCGGCTCCCGAGCTGGATTTCCCCAGTTTGGCGGATGGATCTTCCTTCCGTGTGCCGCAACAGACGCAGCAAAAGCGTTGGCAATGGGATAACGGCCTCGACTGGATTCATGGAAAACACAACATCCGTTTTGGTGGGCAGGTTCAACACATCGGCGCTGACTTCAATTTGGGCGTCTTTCAGTCCGGTGCAATTATCTTTGTGCAGGATTTCGCGAATCAGGATCGCAATGGCGATGGCGCGATCAATGACGAGGATCTGTTGTTTGCGGTAACGGTGCGCAGCGGCAATCCCAGTGCGCCGCTACTCATTCCGAACTCGAACAACAATCACCTGGCTGGCTACGTGCAAGACGACTGGCGTTTGCACCCTCAGCTCACCTTGAACCTGGGCCTGCGTTACGAAATCGACACTGATGTTAACAACGTCGGACACTACAACCAGATCAACCCGATTCTGTTGCCATTTTTGCATGGCACGCGGCACAAAGATGGCAATAACTGGGGACCGCGCGTCGGATTCAACTGGGCCAACAAAGGCGGAGACTTCAGCCTGCACGGGGGCTACGGTATTTACTACGACCGTGTCACACTGGAGATTCTGTCGCTCGAACGTGGCTTGGACGGTCGCGCTTTGCCGATTGACGTGCGACTGGGCAATGCCGCGCGCGATCCAAGTACCGGCGCTCCAATTTATCTGGATTCAAATGGGAATTTCACTCCCGGTGCTCCCACCTTGTCCAATGCTTTTACCGGCTTCATCATTCCTGGAGCCGGCGGAGCGCAAGAAGGCATGAACGTCATCGACAACAGGCTGCAGAATCCGATGGTGCAGCAATTCAATCTTGGGGTTCAGTATGAGTTCGCGAAGAACTGGGTGGTGAAGGCGGATGGCATTCACAATTTGGGAACGCACTTCATCATCGGCGTGCCGGTCGGTGCGGTGTTCAATCCTGCCTCCGGGGGACCGGAAACCGTTACCGATCTTCAGTCGAGCGTGAATACCCATTACGATGCGCTGTGGTTGACTGTGGATCATCGCTTCGCGCAGCGCTACCAAATGCACGCGGCATACACATTATCGAAAGCTTTGAACTATGCCAATTACGATCAGGTTCCCTTCGGCTATCCCCCGGTTGATCCAGCTAACTTGCGACGCGAGTATGGCCCCGCGCCAAACGACCAGCGCCACCGGCTGGTGATACAAGGAACCGCTGACCTGCCGTTTGGATTCCGCCTGTCGCCGCTTTGGACCTATGGCTCCGGTGTGCCCATGGACATTCTCTACGTTGACCAGAACGGGAATAAGTCGCGCGTTCCACAGCTAGGACGTAATGCCGGCGGCCGCCAGTTCCAGACAGCTGCGCAGTTGAATGCCTTCATTACAAACTTAAACGTTGCCGGGGGCGTGACGGGAGACGGATCGCAGCTTCTGCCAACAGTTTCTCCGAATGCCCGCTTCAACGATACTTTCAATTCGTTCGATTTGCGTTTAGCCAAGGATATTCGCCTGACGGAACGGTTCACACTGCAAGCCATGGGAGAGGCATTCAATCTCTTCAATAAGGCGAACATTTTGGGAGTGAACAACGCCGACTACTCAGGATTTTCCAACGTTGTGTCCTCGCAGGGATTTGGAAAGCCGGTTTCGACCGCGGGCGGAGTATTCGGGTCAGGGGGGCCAAGAGCTTTTCAACTCGGGGCGAAACTGATGTTCTAATCGAGAACATAGAGCGCTAGCCTCTTCTAACTAACGTTTGTCGCATTCAATTCGATTTAAGCCGTTCGGCATCGAGCATCATCCTGCAAACTATGATATTCGGTCCGAACTGCTGCGGGTCATAGCAGCCGTAATCTCGAAGCTGCGCGATCCACACCTCCTCGTGCCAATCAATCCAGCCAGACTGAAACATCCAAACCTGCGCCTCGGGGTGCAGTTCATGTCTGCGTCGCATCTCCTGCACCGTGCCCGGGAAAGTGTCAGGATCAAAAGACCACAATCTGCGCGCAGGGGTGACTGCCTCATAGTCTCCGCAGCGCGATGTCAAGAAGGGCTGAGACTGGCTCTCGAAGGGAACGACCGCATTCCCACAAAGATAGTAGCTGAGCAGCAGACCACCCGGATGATCCACGTAGACCACCGATCCGGGCGGCACAGACTGACGCACGAACCGGATCGCCTCCCTCATAAATCTTCGATTCTGGTTTTTTCGCGGTATGTACGGTGGCGGCGGATACGAGAATATATTACAAATCGCTAGGCCCGTGATTAGCCCCACTGGCTTCAACCAGGGCCAGCGAATCTTTAGCCGGACCAAGCCAATGCTCACACCCGGTATTGCGAACATGATGAGCAAAGAATCGTGGCGTGTGCCGCCATAGGGATAGATTCCAGCTATCGCGGCTCCTAGGGTGATTAGAAATGGCAATGCGAGCAGAATCGCGATCTGGCGCGGAGTGGGTTTGTGAAGACTCTCCGGCTTCTTCTTATCGCGTACCAAAAGCACGATCGCAATAACAAAAAGCAGCAAGGCTGCAACGCCGATAGTGCCGTGGCTAAAAAAATATCGGAACAGGCGCGTGGTTCGTCCGAAGATGAAAGTTAAAAGATGGTCCTCGCCGCTATGAAAAATCGAGGTCCGCAGCCAGGTATCGGCGATGCCTTGCGGGAGTCCGAGCCTTCTCACCCTCAAGACGTGAGTAAAGATCAGAAACGCGCAGAGCGTCACCG
>DAIMDJ010000237.1:1565-4884 GCA_036725905.1 Terriglobales bacterium | reverse complement strand
CGTGCTTATAAAATCTTATCTAAACCGCCGAGGACGTCAAGGTACACGAAGGGAATCAATTGGCCGAAAAATCCCAAACTCCCGATGAGAAGCTGCAACGCGAATTCAATCGCTGGGCGCAAGAGGGCGAAGGCGAGAAGATGGAGCACCATCATCTCAACATCACCGAGAAGACCATCCGCCTCATGGATCTCCGCCCCGGCGAGCGCGTGCTTGATCTTGGCTGCGGATCTGGCTGGGCAACGCGGCTGCTGGCGCGGCTCGTATCGGATGGGCCGGAAGGCTTTGGCCAGGTTGTCGGGTTAGATGTGTCAGACGAAATGATTCGGCAGGCCCGTGCGGCTTCGAAAGATTTCGAAAACATTCTCTACGTGTGGGGATCGGCGCAGCAGATTCCCTGGGAAGAGAATTTCTTCGACAAGGTCCTCTCGGTTGAGTCGTTCTACTACTACCCCGACCAGGACCGCGCGCTGGCGGAGCTTTTCCGCGTGCTTGCGCCACGTGGACGAATGTTCATCCTGATTAATTTATATAAAGACAATCCCTACTCACTGCAATGGGTGGACAAACTGAAGGTGCCGGTGCATGTCCGCTCGGCGGCAGAATACGTAGACCTTCTGAAAAAGCATGCTTTCGAGAATGTGGAAGCGCGCCAGATCCCCGACGACACGCCCACACCGGATGATTACGTTACGCAATCATTCCACAGCCTGGATGATCTGCGCGCCTTTAAGAAAACTGGCGCGCTGCTGCTGATGGCGTCAAAACCAGATCTGCGCACGCCTGCGCCGGGTTATACGATTTATTAATTGGTATTGCGCACGTAGGGACAGCCGCCCTCGGCTGTCCAGGTGCGGAATTGCAAGCAAGCTCGCGGGCGAGGGCGCCCGCGCCACATCTTCATTTTACGAGCCGGTTGTATTTCCTCAGCACTTCTCGCAAGCGCTCGTGGGGCAGCCCGATTACTTTGTGATCATTAATCCCGGTCATTGTTTCTGCTGCGACCATCGCGTTGATGACAGCTTCTTCCGTTGCTTGTACTGTTGCTAGAAATATTGGGTCGAGCTGCTCATTGGGAAGCATGGTGATCTGATGCTTCTCCTTCGCGCCAATCGCGCCTTCGTTAGCAGTTGAAAACGCAATGAAAATGTCGCCCGAGCCGTCGCCGGAGTAGCTGCCGTCTCGCCCTAGACCAAGCGTTACGCGGCGGGCAACCCGCTTCAATTGGGTTGGGATCAATGGCGCATCGGTCGCAACAACCACGATGATCGATCCCTGATCGCGGCCGTAGGCTGGATTTTCAGGAATCTCCTTGCCTACCGGCACGCCGGCAATCCGCAACTGATCGCGATCACCATAATTGCATTGCACCAGCACGCCCACCGTATATCCGCCGTGCTTGGCATCGAGTACACGCGATGCCGTGCCAATCCCACCTTTGAATTCGTTGCAGATCATTCCGGTGCCGCCGCCGACACTTCCCTCTTCAACTAAACCTCCATGAGCGCTGTCCAGCGCATGAAACGCGTGCTCGGCTTTTACATGGAAGCCGTTGATGTCATTCAGCCATCCATCCCAGGTCTCCGCCACGACCGGCAGCGACCACCAGTAGCCCTCCATATCGGGATGCCCATGTTTCACTTTCCATGCAATCACGGCATCGCGAACGATGCCCACGCTATGCGTGTTGGTGATCATTACAGGTCCATCGAGAAAGCCGGAGTCTTCCACCCACGTTGTGCCGGTCATCTCGCCGTTGCCGTTTTCCGTGAACCACGCTGCGAAGACAGCGCCTCTCGACCCTTTTCCCCGGGGCAGCACTGCCGTAACTCCGGTACGCACCGGCCCCTCGCCCACTTTCAGAGGACCCTCGCCCGAAATCAGAGTCGTATGCCCGACCTCAACGCCTTTTACATCCGTGATCGCATTAAAGGGACCAGGGATGCCGTCAAATGGAACTCCCAAATCACGGGCACGAGGCTTGGTCCGCGCCGAAACGAGGACTGCAAAAAACAGAACGGAAACCCATGCTCTAAGATGAAATTCCAGCATCAAAGTCCTCCGGAGTGAGTTCCGCAGTATAAAGCACGGCTCTTCAGCACTCGATTACAATTCAGCAGTTTGGAGGAAAGAATGGAAAACTGGAAGCGGGCGCTTCTGGCAGGCTCCGCCGGAGCAAGCGTCATTCTGTTACTTAAAGGCAAGAGGGCAGCTGGCATTCTTTTCGGCGGAATCAGTTTGGCCACGCTGGCGTCAGAATATCCCGATCAATTTGCCGAATTTCGTGAGAACCTCCCCGATTACGTGGAACGAGGAACGCATTTCCTGGATGTTGTTTCTCGCGCCGGAGAGCGGTTGGCCGAAGCCGCCGAAAACCGCAGTTCAGCCTGGTATGAAGCGCTGCTGCGTGGCTAGTATCTGACTTCGTTCCTACTGATTAACGCGGATCAAGGCAGATTACTCCAATTGAAATCAGCGAAACCCGCGTCATCGGTGGCGAAGAAGTTGTGTGGCGGATCATCTGATACGGACTGCTGACCCATTGCGGCAAGCACTGTATAGCTTATGGCTATGCAAATCACTCCCGAAGCGAAGCGGAAAATTCAACTCTTCCTTCTGGCGGTAATCGCATTAGCTGCGGTGCGAGCGGGATATATCCTCTACCAGCGCCATGCCGAAAGCATCGAGCAGAAGAAGAAACAGGCAGCGCCGCCACTCAATCCCGATTACTATGTCACGCCGAAGAAGCTCTATCCCTACGATCTAAAATCAGCGCGGCAGCTAACCCAGCAGCCGGTGTGGACAAGGGACGGATATCGTTACACATTTTATCCGTACGATCCGTCGCGTCGCCGCACCGATTTTGCCCATGAAGCTGGGCAATTGCTCCCAATTCAGAAATTACAGATCAAGACTGTTGTCACTGATCTTTCCCCCGGTTCGACCGATCAGCGTCAGATCATGGCTGTGTTTCAAAAGGACGGAAAGGACTACGCATTTCCAATTGGCTCGGTTCGGGCCGGGAATTACCAAATCTATTCAGACAACATGCTGTACATTCAGGATCCGCACGAACTCTACAAACATTGGCCCGCGGACGTCTGGCAGGCAATCGAGAAGCACGAAGTTAAGCCAGGCATGAACGAATTGCAGGCAGATTTCGCCATTGGGATGGGCATCCCCCAGCAACAATCTGATCCCGCGGTGAAAACCGTCAATTACCCAAATGGAGGAAATCCGCTGACTATCACTTACCGCAACGGCAAAGCAGCAGAGATTAGCCCTGGTCCAAAACAGTAAAATGGGCGTCTCGCTCTGG
>DAIMDJ010000237.1:0-1465 GCA_036725905.1 Terriglobales bacterium | reverse complement strand
GACCGATGCTGCGCATCCATCTGCTTGGGCGTCATGGTCAGCTCAAACGTGTCTTTGTCCTTGTGAGCACGAAACCCCACTGTGTAATCCCCGCGGTCCGGATTCACCATGCGGCGGGTGAAGGATCCCGTATGCACCAGGTCGGCAAGTGATGTCGCGAAGTGATTATTTTTCTTCTTATAGAGTTTCTCGGCCCGCAGCACCGTCCGCATGTAACCCAGCGCCGCCGCCTCTGCATCCGAACGCGCCGGATCTCCGGGAAATTTAGGCGTGTAAGCCGCCTGAGCCGCCGCCATCCCTGCCGATAGCACTACCGCCATAGTCCAGCGCATAGCCATTCCGTACCGTCGTTTCATGGATTTTTGCCCTTTTTGTATAGGATGCGACCTATGTTACCCCGGTAATTCCCCTCCGTTACCAACTCTTTCCATTGACAATGAATACAGCTATGCTAGCCGCAGTTCATGAAAAACGGGAACGCTATGAAATCTGCAGCAGTGGCACCGGCCAAAAAAGTACCGATCCGCATTGCCGTAGTGGAAAGCGACCCGCTACGGTTCGTGGGCTTTCGCGCCCTGTTCGATTCCGAACCGGATTTCGAACTGATCTCCGCTTCAATGCCCGACATAGCTACGTTGGTTAACGTTGATCTCATCCTGCTGGGCAATCGCAACGGCCAGAATCTTTTCGACCTCATGGCCAGCCTCAAGGCCACGCGCCCCGATCTGCGCATTATTGTGACCGGGTCTGGTATGGACGAGGAGACCATTCTGAAGGCCATCGCTTCGGGCGCCAAAGGCTATCTCGACGAAGCGGCGTCGCCAACCGAATTCGTGCAGGCTATCCGCGTGGTCAACCAGGGCTCAGTATGGGCGCCGCGCCGCGTTCTCTCGATGTTCATCGAGCGAGTCAGCTCCGCCCCGGGGCGCATTTTCCCGGCAGGCCGCGTGACGTTCACCGATCGCGAAAAGCAAGTGCTGGAGATGCTGGTCGCAGGTCGTTCTAATAAAGAAATTGGCGCTGCCTTGGGAATCGAAGAGCGCACCGTGAAGGCCCACGTAGCCAAGCTGATGCGCAAAGTCGGGGTGCAGAACCGCATTGCGCTGTCAGTTCACGCGATTACGCACTCGCTGGTTTCGGCGAAGTAAGCATTACTTTAGGACACTGACTTAGGTAATCTTGCCAGGCGTGAAGCCCTGACGCATACTCCACTCACCTACCACAGAACCTGGGAGACGGGGTTGGGAGTGGAGATTAGGGTCACCGCTGCCAACCCCGAATTTTTTTGTTTACCCCGCCCGTGTCGCCAATTCCTTTGCTTCCACAAGAGGAACATTTACCAGGTGCTCGCTCAGGAACCAGATCTGCATTTCATTGGTCCGCAGGACGTCGCTGATGATCATGTCGTTGGTGCCATCGTCCCCCAGTTCTGAGGCGCGGCGTGCCAGTTTGCGGCATTCCCGAA
>DAIMDJ010000236.1:0-4893 GCA_036725905.1 Terriglobales bacterium | reverse complement strand
TATAATGACTATGGTCACGGGAGATAGTCATGAAGACAATGCCTGCTGGAAAATTCAAAGCGGTTTGTCTAAGAATCATGGACGAAGTGCAGTCAACGCGTCAGCCTTTGATAGTCACCAAGAAAGGGCGCCCGGTGGTGAAACTGGTGCCAGTCCCTTCGGTGGCGAATGATGTTTTTGGATGCATGAGAGATGAGGTGGAGATCCTCGGTGATATTGTTTCCCCGGCTGTGCCGCTTAAAGACTGGAAGGTTCTGCGGTGATCCTGCTAGACACGCATGTTCTTGCCTGGCTGGTGGCGCAACCCGAAAAACTGTCGCGTCACGCGGCTTCGGCTATTCGCAGGGCGCGGGCCAATGATGGCCTGGCGATTTCCGACATCACACTCTGGGAATTGGCATTTCTTTTCTCTCGGGGGATTCTCCGTTCGCACGGAACAGTCGAGAACACAATCCAGACTTTTCTGACTCGCACTGGCGTAAATGTACGCCCAATTACAGCGGAAGTTGCCGCTCTGGCGACTCAGTTTCCGGAAAGTTATCCGAGAGATCCCGTCGATCGGCTGATTGGAGCTACAGCTCGCGCCGAGGGCCTTGCGCTCGTAACCCGCGACGAGATGATTCGCAACAGCCCTTTGCTCAAGACGATCTGGTAAACGCCGTCATTTCCAGCTCCCGTTCATCTTTATGAATTAGGTTATTTCAAAACAGCCCGTGCCGCATTCCGCTTCTCAGTGGTTTTCGATACCATGTAGTGCAAAAGAATTGTGAGGCCACTATGCCTGACTTCACTCTGCGAGTAAACGGCGGTGAGCGGAAGGCGGATGTTTCGCCGGACACGCCACTGCTTTGGGTTCTGCGTGACACGCTGCAACTAACCGGAACGAAGTTTGGCTGTGGCGCTGGGCTGTGTGGGGCGTGTACGGTCCACGTTGACGGTAATCCTGTGCGCTCCTGTTCGACGCCGGTGTCGCAAGTTGCAGGGAAGAACATCACCACAATTGAGGGGCTGTCCGCGAATGGGCTGCATCCGCTGCAACAAGCCTGGATTGCGGAAGAAGTTCCGCAATGCGGGTACTGTCAGACGGGCCAGATCATGGCTGCGGCGGCGCTGCTGGCAAAGACTCCGCAGCCCTCGGACGATCAGATTACGCAGGCAATGAATGGCAACATTTGCCGTTGCGGAACGTACGATCGCATCCGGCGGGCCATACATCGCGCGGCGGGCGCGGGAGGTGCGCGATGAGTGCTCCAGTATCAGCACCAGCTAAGGCAAAAGGTCTCGCGGTCTCACGCCGCGAGTTTATCGGGATTGGTCTGGCGGCGGGGACAGGACTGGTTGTGGGATTTTATCTACCGCACGGTTTCGCGACTGGCAAGGATGCGTTTGCTCCCAATGCTTATTTGAGAATCGCGCCGGATGGGAAGATCACGGTCATGGTGGCCCGGTCAGAAATCGGTCAGGGCGTGCGCACAGCGCTGCCAATGATTCTTGCGGAGGAGTTGGAAGCCGATTGGAAGCAGATTGAAATTGAGCAGGCGGGCGCGAGCACGTTGTTCGGCGATCAGAGCACGGGTGGAAGCGCCAGTATAAAGACCACGTGGGATCCGATGCGCAAAGCCGGAGCGGCGGCGCGCGAGATGCTCATCAGCGCAGCGGCGCTGGAGTGGCGTGTGGGCCGTGACACGTGCAAAGCCGAAAATTCCAGCATAGTGCACGGCACGACAAATCGCCGATTGAGCTACGGGCAGTTGGCAAAGAGAGCTTCGACACTGCCGGTTCCGACTGATCCGCCCCTGAAGCAGGCGAAGGATTACAAAATTGTTGGCAAGCCATTGCCTCGGCTGGACACGCCGTCGAAAGTGACGGGCACGGCAACGTACGGGATTGATTTCCGCTTGCCGGATATGAAATATGCCGTTCTGGCGCGGTGCCCGGTTTTCGGCGGCAAGGTTGCGAGCTTCAATGATGCGGAGGCCAAGAAAGTGCCCGGCGTTAGCTACGTCGGCAAGATCGGCGATTCGGCGGTCACCGTGGTTGCAAGCAGCGTTTGGGGCGCGATGGAAGGGCGCCGCGCGCTCAACGTGAGCTGGGATGAAGGGCCGAATAAAGATCTGAATTCGACGCAGATTTACGATTCGCTCAAGAAGGCGGCGTCGGGCAAGGCTGCATCGCTCTATTCCGTGGGAGACGTGACGAAGGCTTCCGGACGGCGGATTACTGCCGCGTATCAGCTTCCGTTCATGGCGCACGCGCCGATGGAGCCGGGCAACTGCACCGCGCATTATCGCGGATCGAATTGCGAATTGTGGGCGCCGACTCAGGTTCCGCAGGATGTTCGTGACTCGGTGGCACAGGCTGTCGGCCTTGATGCCGATCAGGTGAAAGTGAACGTCACGCTGGCGGGTGGCGGATTCGGGCGGCGGCTGGAGCATGATTACGGAGTGGAAGCGGCTCTGGTTTCGAAGGCGATCAGCGGGCCAGTGCAGGTGCTGTGGACGCGTGAAGACGATATGCGGAATTCCACCTATCGTCCAGCAAGTTATCACGAGTTGAGCGCAAAGCTAGACGGGCGCCGCGGATGGCCGGTGGCGTTCTCGCATCGCATTGTGATGCCTTCGATCAACGGGCAGAAAGGAACTCCAACCGATGGCGGGATCGACCCGGAAGTCAAAGATGAGGCTTCATTCGTCTACGGCTTCCCGAATGCCTCAATCGAATATGTGATGACCCAGACCCCAATTCCACTGGGATGGATGCGATCCGTTAACGCTTTGCAAGTTGCGTTTGCGGCCGAGTCGTTCATGGATGAAGTGGCAGCAGCGGGCGGAAAGAATCCGTTGGAGCTGCGCTTGCACTTGCTCTCGGAGGATCAGAACCTGAATGGATGGCAGACGGCGCGAATGCGCGGCGTACTGCAGATGGCAACAGACAAAGCGGGATGGGGCAAGCCGCTGGCAGCGGGGCATTTTCACGGAATTGCATGCTTCGGCTCATTCAACAGCTACGCGGCTGAGGTCGTCGAGATTTCGATGGAGAACGATCAGCCGCGCGTGCATCGCGTGGTCGCAGCAGTGGACTGCGGGCTGGTGGTGAATCCGAACATCCTGGAACAGCAGATTCAGGGCGCAGTGGTGTTTGCTCTCACAAACGCTTTACACGGGCAAATCACGATTGACAAAGGGCGCGTGGTGCAGGGCAACTTCGACGACTATCCGCCGGTGCGCATGAAGGAAGCACCAACGGTCGAGGCTTACCACGTGGAGAGCACGGAAGCGCCGACTGGTATCGGGGAGCCTCCCGTGCCGCCGCTGGCGCCGGCACTGTGCAACGCGATTTATGCAGCGACGAAGAAGCGAATCCGGGCGTTGCCGATTTTGAGCAGCTGACCACAGAGGGCACAGAGGAACACAGAGGATTTCTCTCTTATCATCATTAATTTCTACGGCAAAGCTCTCACTGCGCTCGCGACTGGTTCTTTACTTTTTCTCGCCTGGGTTCCGCACAACCATAGTTTTCAATTATTACTTCACTGCACGGTGGGGAAGTTTTCTTGTTCCCCAACGATGAGTTTAAAGATCGTGATGTTCCGGCCAAAATACCGCACGTTTAGGTTGGGATACTGCGGGAATTTCGTCTGGAGTTCGCGAGCCAAAGCGATATCCCATCCCATTTGAACTACCCAAACCGGTCGGCCGGATTTTAGATCGTCGTGCGTGCGCAGCAATTCATTCCACTTGGGAAAGAAGTTTTCGGTAGTGAAACGATTTGTGCTTCCCTCGGTACCTATGATTGTGTGGGAGTCACACTGGAGGGTCAGAAAGCCAGCAATCGGCCGGTCGAAGGGCACAGGCCGCTGGTGGCAGAGATAGTGGCCCAGCATAAGTGCAGCCTGATTGTCGGCGAAGATCGGGTCGGTGGTAGGAATTTGGCTACCGATAAAAGCGATCGCTTGGTTCATGTAGGCAATGTTCTGGTCTGCGCGAGGGATGTAAGGACGATGCGGCGCTCCGAAGAGGTTTGAGATTATGACCACGATCAAGGCTGCAACGGTTCCGTAAGCAACGCGCTCGCCGGTGATTTTGGCAATTGAGACGCCGATCGCAGGTATGGCAAACATGGCAAGGAATACGGAGTGCCGTGTGCCTCCGTAGGGGTATATACCGGCAAGGGCGGCGGCGCAGTTTATGATGAATGGGATAACCAGAAGAAATCCGAGCCAGCGAGATGTAATGCGCGGCTTGGTTGGATCTGGTTTTGATGTGATGAGTAGTACGATTCCGACGATAAAGAGTGGAAACATGACATCGCCCACTGCCAACTGCCCAAATAAGAATTGGAACACGCCTCCGGTTCGGGCAAAGATGAACAGAAGGGGGTTGTCGCGATGAGGCTGATAATAGGAGTTGAGGAGATAAGCATCCTGCATGAAGCCGTGCAGGACGTTGGATCCGCTGAACGCTCTGGATAATCCTGAGATGTAGACCTCATACAAGAACAGGCTGATTCCCAGGGCACCCACCTGGCCTGCGGACCATGTGATAAGCACTCTGGCCGACGGACTAGATGAGCGCAGCCGCACCAGCGCATAGACCGCCAACCAAGCCGCGAACAAAACTGCGGAATAATGAGAGAGCAGGGCGAGATAAAGGCATAGCAGAGAAACGGACATCCGCCATACGGAATTCCTGGACAAGGCTTTGTCAAGGAAATACAAGGCCCCGGCGCAGAAGACCAGCAGCAGCGCGTAATGCCGTAACTCCGCCGAAAGCTCAACCATGGGCGGAAGAAGGCTGACGAAAATAAGGCTGACCCAGGCAGCAGTGCGGCTAAAGTTGTTCGCCACCCACGCGTAAAAAATCAAGCAGAAGAGCGTCCCGGCAATGACAGAGG
>DAIMDJ010000235.1:0-4898 GCA_036725905.1 Terriglobales bacterium | reverse complement strand
CCTAGCGGGGAAGAATCCATACGATACGCCTCTTGAGCAATATTCGCTCACCGCTGCGTTGTTTGGATTGCCTTTCGTTTGGTTGCGTCCTGAGGTCGCAGCGGCCCTGTTTTATGGAATCAGTTCCGCGCTGCTGGCACTCGGGCTGACGCGACAGGGTTATGCCCGCCTGCTGATTTTTCTCGCTTACCCCTATTGGGCTGGAATGCTCACCGCGCAGTGGACGCCGCTCATTGCTGCCAGCGCTTTTTTCCCAATGCTTCTTCCAGCTACGCTGGCTAAGCCGCAAATCGGGCTTCCGGTCGCGCTCACGCACGTGAGCTGGCGCGGTGTGCTGGCGTGCTTAGTCTTTCTCCTGTTAACTCTGATCGCCTTGCCAAGCTGGCCACTGCTTTGGATTCATCAATTCGGCTATTATGAGCACTTCATCCCGCTGCTGGTCTTACCAGGCCCTCTCCTGATACTCGCCCTATGGCGCTATCGCGATAGGGATGCATGGTTACTGCTCTTGGCTGCCATCATGCCTCAGCGCTGGTTTTTCGACGCATTCATTCTCTGGCTCATCCCGAAAACTCGGCGCGAGATTTTGTTTACGGCGTTCTTCAGTTGGGGAGCCGGCATCTGGCGCTGGTACCAGTACCCGCACAGCTTTAGCCAAGTCGGAAGATGGGCAGTGCTGGTCATTTATCTTCCGATGTTTGTCGTTGTACTGGCGCGGATACCCGCGAAACCCACCACATGCGGCTCAAGCGGCTGACTTCTCCATAGCGCGCAGATTTTGGCAGGAAATCTCGCGACTGATTGCCCAAATCCAGAACAGCATTACAATCGCCATTAAGTTATAGTGCCCATTTCGCATCAATAGAAAAGCCTGCAGCGGAGTAAAGAACAGCAGCAACATCGGCGCGAACAGAATGGCGCGGCTCTGCTTGACCTCCTTGGCATGCCGCAGGAGATGGTTTGCGATTAACGTGAGGGGCAGGAGAAGCAAGCTTAAGTCGTACGGCAGCGTGTGATAGCCAACAAGGACAGTGATTACGACGCACAAGGAAAATCCGAGATCGAATTCGGCCGAACTTGAACCCTTCCATCGCCGGGAGCCCCAGACAATCAATGCCAGCGATACGGCGGCGATTACCACGTCACTCGCAAGTTTCGACGTGTCCGGCAAGAGCGCGCTGTCCAGGAGACCTCGCACATTTGCCATGCGGATCGGAACAATCGTCCCACGCCGCTCCATTGATTGCTCCAAGCGCCAGACATGAGCCGGATACTGCACCGCCTGCCGCCAGCCCACGATCCCAACTGAGAGCAACGCGAGAAGCAACGCGGAACCGATGAAGCCCATGATGGCCTTATAGCGCTTTTGAAGAAGCAGCATGAGCACGAACGCCGCAACGAGATGGAAACGGAACAAACCAAGACTCAGAAGGCAGCCCGCAGCTAGATCGCGCTTTTGTTTCAGCGCCACGAACGCCGATGCAAATAACAATAAAAGGACAAAGATGTCCTGGCCTTGCAGCAATCCGAAAAACACGGGGAAAAATGCCAACCAGATAAATGTCCACGCGGGCGCAGAGATGGCATTCAGGCTGGATATGTGCGGTCGCAGCACCCACATCGTCGCGATCAGGATGAGAACGCTGATGCAGTCCCAGACCAGAAATGCCGCCGGATAAGAGAGCCAAGTAAAGGGAACAAAGAGCAGTGCCTCGAACGGAGGGTGAATATATGGCAGGGGGCCATGCCGGATGATGACGTCTCGAGCAAATTCCTGTTGCAAGCGATATTGTGTCTGTTCGTCATAGAGTTGTGCCCCTAAGTGGTCGCGGAGGGTGATCCCGCCGGTGTAAAACATCGTGAAGTCAGGGTAGCCCAGATACACGAACCGCCGCGCGTTCCAGGCGATTACCAGATGCGTGGACAGCATTGCGGCCAGGAAAAGAAGCAGGGCTTTCGTGGCCTTCGGTTTGGTCATAACATCGCGGGCGTCGGGTGCCACGATATCATCTGGTGGCACCGTGAAGCGACTCTTCGAAACCTCGCGCGTGTTCGCCATCACATTTTCTCTTGGGCTGTTCACAATGAGCGCCCGTGGGGTGGCCGACCCTGATTTTTGGTGGCACCTGCGCAGCGGAGAACTGATTGTTCGGTCGCACACATTTCTTCGCACCGACCCTTTCTCTTTCACGCGCTTCGGCCATCCGTGGGTCAATCACGAGTGGTTATCCGACGTTCTGATTTTCTCCGTGTATCGGGTGGCTGGTTTTGGAGGATTGATCGTGAGCTTTGCCGCGATCAGCGCGGCCACGCTACTGCTCGTCTACCTGCGCTGTCCGGGCCGGCCTTATGTCGCAGCAGTTTTTACGGTATGTGGCGCCATCGCCTCAACCTTGATGTGGGGCGTCCGCCCTCAAATGTTCACGCTGCTGTTTGCAGCGATTTTTCTCCTGATTCTCGACAGAGCCCGCGGTGAACCCAAAATTCTGTGGTGGACTGTCCCCTTAATGCTGCTGTGGGCAAATCTGCACGCCGGATATGCGCTCGGAATAGCACTGTTGGCATTATCTATAGTTGGCACTGTTCTGGACATTGCCTTCGGCCGCGAAAGCTGGACAAGCCGAGCCACCGGCCTAAGAAACCTTGGGCTTGCGCTGGTTGCTTGCGTGGCGGTGGTTGCGGTGAATCCGAATGGCATGCGCCTCTACACGTATCCGTTTGAGACTCTCGGCTCCAAGGCAATGCAGAGCTATATCCACGAATGGTTCTCTCCGAATTTCCATGATCCCGAGTACGCGCCGCTGCTTCTGATTATTCTGGGTATTCTGGTTGGTTTCGCGATCTCCCCAAAAAGAGTGTCTCCCCGCGACCTGGTTTTATTGTGTCCCGCCACTCTCGCCGGACTGCGTTCGGTCCGGCACATACCAGTGTTCGTGCTGATCGCCGTGCCGATTCTGACACAACTCTGGGAGGCATGGCTTCAGAGCGTAGGAGCGACGATCCGGACGAACCGGGGTTCCGTGCACCGCCTATTTGAGAAACGGCTGCTGAACGCGGTCATTCTGGGAACATTTGCAGCTTTTAGCATTGTGCGTGTGGCGCTTGTCATTCATCGCCAACCACAGACAGAAGCGCAGCATTTCCCGGCGGGGGCAACGGCATTCATTTCTACCCAGCGCCCTCCGGCCCCGGTGCTGAACCACTACAACTGGGGTGGTTATTTCATCTGGAAGTTGTACCCCGATTATCGGGTATTCATCGACGGTCGCGCAGACCTCTACGGCGATTCCTTCATGAACGAGTTCGCCGCCAGCTACTACCTTGCTGGCGACTGGCGCAAGTCGCTGCGAACATGGGGGATCCGGACCATCGTTCTCCCTCCTGACGCGCCGTTGGTTACAGCGCTGCAGTCCCAACCGGGCTGGAGGCGAACTTACGCTGATTCTCAGGCTGTGGTGCTGATTCAAGCCAGCAGCTCAGGCCGAAGTGATTGAAAATTAAGTCTTTATATAATGCAAAACGAGAGTCAGGCGCTAAATACCCACTTCAAACCCCTTAAAGTTGAGGTATGATATTTGGCAGTCTCTCGAAGGATAGGGGAGCGTTCTTAGATCCCGCATCTGAATTGATGATGTAATGCGATGCCCGGGCCGTGGTAGGGACGATCTGGTTGATCGGTTCCAATGCCAACAAGGTGTCCCCACAGGTCGCGAGCACAGTCCGATAGGGCGGGTTTATTGAGCCGCAGTTTGCAAGAAATTTCGCCCGTTTCGCCGGATCGCGGGTATTATTGGGCGAGGGATTCGAGACACTCTCCTTTCCCCTCGCAACTCTTTGCTTTGGGAAACACAAAAAATTGTTGCTCCGGGCTGAATTGCGCAGACAATTGCACAAGATCAGGAAGGGGTTTGTGCCCGCCTGATTCCATGGGAGGTCCAGAAAATGAAAAACATTCTTTGTCAGTTATGGAGAGAACAGAAAGGACAAGACATTGCGGAATACGCGGTCATGCTGGCAGTGATACTGGTGATCGTGGTGGGCACGATTCGGCTGATTGGCTCTAACGCCAACAATGTTTTCTCCTCAGTTGCCAGTTCTGTTCAGTAATTTCATTGTGGCAAGGAGTGCGCGGGTGCCAAGCGGCGCCTCTGCGCGATATGTCGGAAAAAAATAATGCCGTCGTTGGGATCGGTATGCAGTTAATTACACTGCTGCCAAACGCCAGCCTAAGATTGCCGAACGCGATAAATTTTGAGAATTCGCCGGCTGTCAGGATTCGATTTTAGCCGGAACCAGCGGCCCGCACGACTTTGAGGCCCTGAGGAGTACGCATGAACCGCACCCGTCTGCTGATGATCGGATTTGTTGCTCTGGCACTAGCCGCCTTTGTCAGCTTTACCGTTTATCGCCGGCTGAATGCTCCAGGCGCAGCCAATGTTCCCCCCGGCGACAATATTATTATCGCAGCCGCTAATATCTCCCTGGGGGCAAAAATCGAGGACAAGGACGTTAAAGTTGTCCAGCTCCCCGCCGCCGATCTGCCCCCGCGCCACTTCCGGCAAAAATCGCAGGTGCTGGGACGCGGGGTAATCGTGCCCATTGCCCAGGGGGAATATGTGCTTCCTGAAAAGCTGGCGGGCGAAAATGCCGGCTACGGCCTTCCTGCACTGATCCCCACGGGAATGCGAGCCGTATCGGTGCGCGTAAATGAAGTGATTGGGGTAGCCGGATTCGTGGTGCCAGGTACCAGAGTGGACGTGCTGCTGACCGGCAGCCCGTCCGGGAGCGGTGGGGAACGCACCACTACCGTTCTTGAGGATATTGCTGTCATTGCCTCAGGTCAAAGGCTGGAGCGAAGCGTCGCGGGCGAGGCGCAGACGGCTCCGGTGATTACGCTG
>DAIMDJ010000234.1:2098-4902 GCA_036725905.1 Terriglobales bacterium | reverse complement strand
GGCACGCGTTCAGAAGGCTTCAGAATAAAAGTATTTCCACAAGCGATGGCGTAGGGCAGGAACCAGAACGCGATCATGCCAGGAAAATTGAATGGCACGATTGCGGCGACCACTCCAAGCGGCTGCCGGATCATGGTCTCATCGATTCCGCGCGCCACGTCTTCGAGGTTGTAGCCCTGCATCATCATCGGGATGCCGCAGGCGACTTCGACGTTCTCGATCGCGCGCCGCAGCTCGGCTTTAGCTTCAGCGAAAGTCTTCCCGTTTTCCTGCGTGATGATCCGGCTCAGTTCGTCAAGGTGATCCTCAAGAAGCTGCTTCAGCTTGAAGAGCGGCTGAATGCGGTCTTCAGGTGGCGTGCGGCGCCATTCCGGCCATGCCGATGCGGCTGCTTCAACGGCACGGGCTACTTCAGCGGCGCTTGAGAGAGGAACTTTCGCCAGCGCCTCACCCGTTGCTGGATTGATGACATCAAGATCTTCGGCGGCATTGGACTCGCGCCATTGGCCGTCAACGTAGTTGGGAATTTTTGTGATCGGAGGTGCTGCAACCGTCATATCAAAACCTCTGCAATCTCGAAGAACCAATAATACTGGCCCAAAATCTGCTCGATCGATACTTTCAAATTACACCATGATGATGCGCATGCGCTTCGTTTGTTCCCTTTCAGAGCTACACTGTCTGCGCCACTACTGCCTTCTTCTCGCAAGCGGCCTTCAGCGCGGCTTCTAGCACGTCGAGGCCCTCGTCCATCTGCGCATCGGTCGCGACGAGCGGAACCAGAACGCGGATTACATTCGAGTACGATCCTGCTGACAACACGATCAGCCCGTGCTCATAGCAATATTGCACGATCTGGTTGGCCTCGTCAGCGGCGGGCTCGCGCTTTTCCGGAGACTGTACCAGCTCAATCGCCTGCATTGCGCCCAATCCGCGTACATCTCCAATCATCGGCCAGCGCTCCTGCCACTCTCGTGCCCGCTTCTGGAAGCGATTCCCTAGTGCGTTAGCGCGCTCCAGAAGGTTCTCGTGCTCGAAGATATCCAGCACCGCCAGGGCCGCCGCGCAGGAGAGCGGGTTTCCGGCAAACGTTCCACCCAGGCCGCCAGGGCCGGGTGCATCCATAATCTCGGCGCGTCCGGTAACTGCTGCCAATGGCAACCCTCCTCCTAGCGATTTCGCCGTCACGACAATGTCTGGCTCGATGCCGTAATGCTCGCTGGCAAAAAGCTTTCCCGTGCGCCCGAAGCCGCTCTGCACTTCGTCGGCAATGAACAGCACACCGTGGTTGTGACAGATGTCAATCAGAATGCGAAAGAATTCTTTCGGAGGAACTACAAATCCGCCCTCGCCCAGCACTGGCTCAGCAATGACGGCCGCAACTTCTTCCGCCGCGACCACTCGCTTGAATGTGTCTTCAAGATGCGACGCACAAAATACATCGCACGATGGGTACCTCAGCGAGTACGAGCAACGGTAGCAGTATGCATAAGGAATGCGGTACACATCGCTGGGGAACGGCGCAAACCCCGCCTTGTAGGGATGAGTCTTACTAGTGAGCGCCAGCGTCATCATGGTGCGTCCGTGAAAGGCGTCTTCAAACGCAATGATCCCGGGTCGACCCGTGTGCACTCGGGCAATCTTCACTGCGTTTTCTATTGCCTCAGCACCGCTGTTCACGAACAAAGTCTTCTTGCGGAACCTCCCTGGCGTAACCTCGTTCATTCTTTCGGCGAGCCGCACGTAACCCTCATACGGCGTCACCTGCACGCAGGTGTGGAGATACCGATCCAACTGCTCCCGAATCGCAGCAACCACAGCCTCACGTCGATGCCCGATGTTGATGCAGCCAATGCCGCCCGCGAAGTCGACATAGCGATTGCCATCGACGTCTTCGAGCCAGGCGTCCTCCGCCTTTGCTACATATACCGGAGTGCTTTGCGAGAGCCCGCGCGGCACAGCGCGATCGCGGCGCTTGGCAAGCGCCTTCGACTTGGGACCCGGTATTGCGGTCTTAATCTGAATCGTCCCCATTTCGGTGCTCAACCATCGGGATCAAGAGAAAATCAGTTGCTAGTTCTCAGTTCTCAGTACCAACCGATCGGCGCTTCGTTCAGGTTAATGTGCACCTGCTTGGTTTCGAGATATTCCTCGACTCCCCAAGGCCCAAGCTCACGCCCGAAACCGGATTGCTTGTAGCCGCCCCAAGGCGCTTCGACGTAAGTGGGCTGCATGTGATTCACCCAAACAATGCCGGCTTTTAGGGCTTTCACCGCCCGAAATGCCTTAAAGATGTCGCGAGTCCAAACGGCGGCCGCCAAACCGTATGGCGAATCGTTGGCGATCTTCACTGCGTCTTTTTCGTCTTCGAATGGAATCACAGCGGCCACGGGACCAAAAATTTCTTCGCGTGCGATTCGCGCTGAATTGTCGACGTCATAAAAAATCGTGGGCTCGACGTAATAGCCTTTCGCAAACTTCGCTGCGCGTCCGCCACCAACAGCCAGCTTGGCTTCCTTCTTGCCGATATCCTGATAGGATCGCACTCTTTCATACTGCTCTTTGCTTACCAGCGGCCCCATCTTGGTATCGCGATCGAGCGGAGGGCCGAGCGTGATCTTCTTTGTCTTTTCCGTCATCGCATCGACAAACTTTTTGTAAATCGGTTTCTGCACCAGAATGCGGCTGCCGGCGGAGCAAACTTCTCCTTGGTTGATGAACACTCCGAAAAGTGCGCCATCGATGGCAGCTTCGAAATCCGCATCGGCAAAGAAAATATTCGGCGACTTCCCGCCAAGCTCAAG
>DAIMDJ010000234.1:0-1998 GCA_036725905.1 Terriglobales bacterium | reverse complement strand
TTCCAAGGGATTATCTGTCCCGCAACGCCGACCGGCTCCTTCAGCGAGAGACTCACGGCGTTATCAGGAACGGGATTCACGTATCCGAGAATTTTCGTTGCCAGCCCGCCGTAATACTCAAAGCAAGTCGCTACGTCATTGATGTCATATTCCGCTTCCACGATCGGCTTGCCGCAATTGCGCGCTTCCAGTTCGGCGAGATACGCGGCGTTTTGCCGGATCTTCTCAGCCAGCCGGAACAGCGTGCGCCCGCGATCTTGCGCTGTGGTCGAAGCCCACGGGCCATCTTCGAAAGCCGACTTCGCGGCGGCAACAGCGCGGTCCACGTCGTCGGCATTCGAATCAGGAACCTGCGCGATCACTTCCTCCGTCGCGGGATCGTAAACAGGAAACGTCTTGCTCGACTTGCTTTCAACCCATTCGCCGTTGACGTACATCTGGTATGTACGAACTTCTGTCTTTACCCCTGCTGGCATGGCGACCTCCATCAATTGGCCGAGCTTCGCTCAGCCGGACACTACGTCATTCTTCTTACTTGCACGGGCGAGACGCCCGCGCCTACATCACTAGTCGTGGACTTGCGCCGTCCATAGACAAAAAAGAAAAATGCTGCGAGCGCAACGAAAAATGCCGTTCCCCCGAACATCCACACTTCATAAGAGAGCAGAGACGTGATTTGCTGCGCGGGAAAAAATACCAGCGCAATTCCGAGAAACGTCGTAACAAATCCGCAGACTCCGGAGACCAGTAGCGTCTTTCTCCCGTAGCGTCCTGAGCTGTCTGAGTTCCATCCAAATTTCGCCAGGGCTGCGAACATATAGAGAAACGGCACTAGCTGCAGGACCACAGCCAGCGACAGCAGCCGCTGAAACGTCTCCTGCACATGGATGCCGCCCGCGAAATTTATGACCACCAGCACTGCCGAGACGGCAAACTGCACGATGAGCGCGGCATGGGGAGTGGCATACTTTGGGTGTATTTTGCCCATCCAGCTTGGCATGTAAGAATCGAGGCCGGCGACGAACGGGATGCGGGCAGCACCGCCCGTCCAGGCCGAACCGATTCCGGCAATCGCCAAGCTCAGCATCACGGCGAACGGGATTGAAATCCATGCGACGCCAACTCGCTGAGCCATGTGTCCAACAGCCTGCACAATCCCCTGCAGAATGCTGATGTCGCTTTTGCCGATGGCAAGCAGCAGGATCAGCGTGGTCGCAATGTAGAACGCGCCAGAAATTACTCCGCCCCAGGCCACAGCTCCGGGCATGGTCCGAACCGGGTCACGAATTTCGTCACCCATGACCGAGGCCAGTTCGAGACCGACCAATCCGAAGCAGATCACGCCGAACGAATTCAGCACCGAGCCATAATTCGCCGGAATACGAAACTCCGCCGAGCTCAGATGAGTACCGAAGCGTAAACCGACCACGATGCCCAAACCGATCAGCACGGCTGCTGCAATTCCCGTCCCAATTGCGCCAACGTTATTGATCCACTTCCCCACCCCGAGGCCGGCGATGTTCAGGGCCGTGAGCAGAGCCAGCAAGGTAAGAGAAGTGAACAGTGCAAAGAGCTTGTTGTCCGCCAATGATTCGTGACCAGGACCGAGCACGTAGACGGAGACTCCGACGAAGTAAAGCATGACCGTCGGCACATAGAGCATCTGATTAGTCCAATAACACCAACCGGAGAGAAATCCGTGGAAGTCGCCGAACTCTTCCTTGGCCCAGAGATAAACTCCGCCCTCGCCCGGGTAACGATGTGAAAGCTCGATCACGGCAATCCCTTGTGGCCAGAAGAACAGCAGCACCGAGATGATCCACAACCAGATTGTGACTCCGCCGTTGGCCGCAATGCTGGGGACAACATTGAGGTTGAACACGGCAACGACGAACAGCAATACCAGATCCCAGCGGCCGAGAACGCGCTTCAGATGAGGCTGGCTGATTTCCTGATCGTGAGTTGACAAATCTGCTCCGGATCAACACACCACGTTGG
>DAIMDJ010000233.1:0-4903 GCA_036725905.1 Terriglobales bacterium | reverse complement strand
CTCGGCTGTCCGTTCAAGCGCCCCGCTATCGAATAGTCTTGCGCTCCGAGCTCGATACGGGCGACGTCCTTCACGCGCACCACTCCGCCATCCGGCGACTCGCGGACCACAATCTCTCCGAATTCTTCTGGCGAGACTAATCGTCCCTGCGCGCGAACTGCATAGGCGAACTGTTGTCCGGAGGGGATCGGTTCTCCGCCCACTTTTCCGGCTGGGTTCACTGTATTCTGCGTTTGGACTGCGTTGACGATCTCCGGGACGGTGATTGCCAGTTTGGCGAGCTGATCTGGCTTGACCCAGAGCCGCATGGCGTACTGGCCTGCTCCGAATACCTGGACCTGACCAATGCCGGGGGAGCGGGTGATGGAATCGACCAGGTTGATATACGCGTAATTGGCAAGGAACTTCGCGTCGTAGCTGCCGTGCGGCGAGTACACCGCGATCAGCATGAGCGGGGCGGTAACCGACTTTCGTACCGTAATTCCATAATTCGTAACGTCGGTGGGAAGCTGCGATGCGGCTTGCGTCTCTCTGGACTGGGCGAGAATCAGATCGTTATTGGGATCGGTTTTTACATCGAAGTTCACAACCAGAAGCGTTTGCGAGTTTCCGGTTGCGTTCAACGAATACATGTAGTTCATGTTGTCCACTCCGCTCATTTGCTGTTCGATAGGAGTGGCAACCGACTGTTCGAGAGTTAGCGCGTCTGCGCCAACATAGGTGGCAAGGATCTGAACTTCCGGGGGCGCGATGTTAGGAAACTGTGCGATTGGCAGACCGGCGATCGTCACTGCACCGACAATCACCGTGACGATTGCAATCACCATGGCGACGATTGGACGATTGATGAAAAACTTGGACATGATTCAATTGCCTGCCGGCGAAGCGGCCGCGGACGTGATTTTGACGGGCATGCCGTCCCTGACCTTTTGCACGCCCTCCACCACAACTCGCTCGCCAGGCTTGAGGCCTTGGTCAATAATCCACATGGGCCCGCTCCGCTCTCCCACTTTGACCGTGCGCACGCTGACTTTGTCATCGCTGCCGACCACAGCTACCTGGTACATGCCCTGGAGCTCCGTGACTGCTTTCTGCGGTACCAGCAGCGCCGCTGGCCTGATGTAGCTGACGAAGCGCACGCGGCCGTATTGGCCAGGCCGAAGGACATTCTCGGGATTAGGAAACAATCCGGCCAGACGAATGGCGCCCGTCTGCACATCAACTTGACGGTCGGCAGCAAAGAATTTCCCCTTTCTCGCGTATGTCGTTCCGTCAGCCAGAACAAGGTCCAACACGAGCTGTCTTACAGTCTTCTCTCGCGCCGCCACCGTCGGATTGCGCTGAACGAAGGCGAGGTATTGCTGCTCACTTACAACGAAATAGGCTTTGATTGGATCGAGTTGTGAGACCGTCGTGAGAATGGCCTGTGGGCCGACCAGATTCCCAACCTGGCCGGTGGCAATGCCGGCAACGCCGTCGATAAGCGAGCGAACGTTCGTGAACTCCAGATTGATTTCTGCCTGCTCGATAGCCGCCTTGTCGGCCTGAACCGTCGCTTTGGCAGCTAAGTTCGCCTGTACGTCGTTATCGAGTTGGCTCTGCGCGATTGCTTTTTCTTTTGCCAGAGGAGTGTCGCGTTGCACGTCCAACTGCGTCTTCCCAAGCTGTGCCTCAGCTTGCGCGAGCTGTGCCTTTGCTTGATCAAGCACTGCTTGAAAAGGTCGCGGATCGATTTTGAACAGCACCTCATTCTTGGAAACCAACGCGCCTTCCCGGTAATTCTGTTTGATGAGATAGCCCGAGACCTGCGGCTGGATTTGCGCGTTTACATACCCATCAAGCGTTGCGATCCATTCGTGGTAGACAGGGACGTCTCGTTGGATGACCTCGACGATCTGGACGTTTGGAGGAGGAGCGGCCGCTGCCGAAACGTTCTTGTTTCCACATCCACCCAACAATAGAAGATTGAAAGCAACGCAACCAAGAACACACAGCGTTGTGGCGAAATTTCGGCAGTCGCTGGAGCCCTTGCTGTTGTTGGCGCGACCGACGTTTGTGGAGAATCTGACTGCGAGCTTTGAAGTGTGCCATTGACCCCACATAACCTGTCCTTCCTGTTTGTGGATCTTGTGGTCTGAGAGCGGCTCAAGCAGATGGAGACAGCACCGGACCGAATCCTCACCAGTGTCCACGAATGCTTGCAGTGAGTTCCTGAGCAGCTCGCGGTCATTCTACTCCCAAACAGCTGGGCTGCCACTCGCCAGATGGCTAGGTCAAAGACACCCCGCGAATCACGACTGCCCGCATTTCCAGTCTTGAAACTGGTCCATCGGACGGCCGTTTTGAACCGAGCGACGGACTTCCCACACCACTCAGTTCGCTCTGTGAATGTGCCGTGGCGCAATTCTGGTGAGTTTTAAACTCCCCTCAGACCCTTCGTTGACGGAGGCCCGAAGCGCAGCCTAGGATGGCCGGGAAAGGAGCAGTCTGTGATCGGCCAAGTCCTCGGTCATTGCCGTGTTGTGGCGAAAATTGGGGAAGGGGGGATGGGAGTTGTCTATCGGGCTCACGACGAGGTGTTGCACCGCGATGTTGCACTGAAAGTCGTTAACAAAGGCGCCGGGCTTGATGCGTCAGCAAGTCAGAATCTGCTGCACGAAGCGCGTGCTTCTTCCTCGCTTGCTCATCCGAATATCTGCACTATCTACGAAGTTGGCGAGACTGAAGGCGACCTCTACATTGTGATGGAGCTGGTCGAAGGCAAGTCTCTGTGCGCAATGAGCGGAGGCGGGGGACTGCCGGCGGAGTCAGTCCTCCGATATGGCGTTCAGATAGCCAGCGCACTTGCCCGCGCTCACGACAGAGGCATCGTTCATCGGGATTTAAAAACTGCCAATATTGTTGTCACTTCCGATGGTCTGGCCAAAGTTCTCGATTTCGGTTTAGCAAGACGGGTAGAAAGCGGGTTGTTCGAGGGCTCCACGCAGTCGTTTGAAGCGATGCAGACAACGCCCAACGTAGGCGGCACTCTGCCGTATATGGCTCCCGAAGTCTTGCGTGGCGAGGCGGCCGACTACCGCAGTGATCTGTGGGCGCTCGGGGTAGTGCTCTATGAAGCGGCTTCTGGGCATCTGCCATTTGAAGGACGCACAGGCTTTGAGATCAGCTCGGCGATCATGCGCGAGCTCCCTAAGCCGCTTGGCCCTCCCGTGCCGCCCGGCCTTTGGGCCATCATCCAACGCTGCCTGACGAAAGAGCCCCCACAGAGATATCAACGCGCGAGTGAGGTGCAGGCAGCTTTGGAAGCGGTTCAGTCTGCTGCAATCGCTTCCACTGAGCCCAGTGCCGATCACAGCGCACTCAGAACTACCGTCTTGCACAGTGTGCGACACATTCATGTCAGGAAGGGAGATTTTCTTTTGTTGGTGGGAACGACAAAAGGAGCATTCCTCCTGCGCTCGAACGCTCGGCGCACGCGTTGGGAAGTTGGCGGTCCCTATTTCCATGGGCACGCGGTGTACGCGATGGCCTATGACAGCCGTGGTGGCCAACATCGCATATGGGCTTCAACCCAGAGTTACTGGGGCACGATGCTGCGTTCCAGCGACGATTTCGGGAAGAGCTGGACTAATCCACACGAGGCCCCGATTCGATTTCCGGCGGATACTGGTCTTTCCCTGAAGAACATCTGGCAGATATCGCTCGGCCCGTCGGACCAGCCTGACGTTCTCTCTTGAACGGACAGCCGAGCGCGGTAGTTGCCGTCTATCAACTTCCTGGGTCCAATGCCGTGGATGCCGCAGCGGGCGTGAAGAAACTGATGGCGGAATTGAAGACTCGCTTTCCTGGAGATATGGACTATGCGATGGCGCTCGACACCACCCGCTCCGTTGTTCAAGGAATAAGGGAAATCATCATTACCCTGCTGATTGCCATCGCGTTGGTAATTCTCGTCGTCTATCTCTTCCTTCAAGGATGGCGAGCCACCCTGATCCCGCTTTTAGCGGTACCTGTCTCCCTCGTGGGCGCCTTTATCTTCTTCCCGCTGTTTGGTTTTTCAATCAATACGCTCTCTCTTTTTGGGCTGGTATTGGCCATCGGCTTGGTTGTAGACGATGCCATAGTCGTAGTAGAGGCGGTGGAGCGTCACATCGAAGACGGCATGTCTCCGAAAGCCGCGGCCTTGAAAGCAATGGAAGAGATCTCCGGGCCTGTTGTAGGAATTGCGCTCGTGCTGTCGGCAGTATTCGTACCTACGGGTTTTATACCTGGAATTACCGGCAGGTTATATCAACAGTTCGCGATAACCATCGCCGTCTCGGTGCTTATCTCCGCGTTCAACGCTCTCACGCTCAGTCCCGCTCTCGCTGCACTACTGCTCCGGCCCAGAGAAAAGCGCGGCGGCGTATTGAGAAGATTCTTTGACTGGTTCAATCGCACGTTCGAGCGGGCCACCAACGGCTACGTCAGAATTTGCGGAGCGCTCATTCGTAAGACTGCGGTGGCGCTAATCATCCTCGTACTCTTCGGGGCAGGGGCCGCGTTCTTCAGCAACAAAGTCCCCTCGAGCTTTCTTCCCGACGAAGATCAGGGGTACTTCTACGTCAATCTGCAGCTACCAAGCGCGGCTTCTCTCGAGCGCACAGACCACGTAGCCCAAAGGATCGAAAACATCCTGGCGCACACACCGGGAGTGCAATCCACGACCAGCGTCGTTGGCTTCAGTTTGCTAAGCTTCACGCGCACCAGTTACAACGCTTTTTTCTTTGTCACGCTCAAGCCATGGGACGATCGGAAGACCAGGCTGGAGCAGTTTCAAGTCATCAAAGCGCGTTTGAATCGCGAACTTAGTCAGCTTCCGGAAGGAATTGCTTTCGACTTTTCCCCTCCGGCCATTCCTGGT
>DAIMDJ010000232.1:0-4940 GCA_036725905.1 Terriglobales bacterium | reverse complement strand
CAATTGACAACGATTCGTCCGGTACATCGCCAGAAGGGATTCTCGGGCAAGAACATCCGCATCCGCGCGCTTATGGAACATTTCCGCGCATTCTGCGGAAGTATGTGCGCGAAGAAAAAAAGCTGACGTTGGAGGACGCGATCCGGAAAATGTCAGCGTTTCCCGCACAGCGCATGCGCCTGACGGACCGCGGTGTGTTGAAAACGGGCATGTGGGCCGATGTAGTGATTTTCGATCCTGCGAGAGTTCGCGATCTGGCAACGTTTGAAAATCCCAATCAGTTGTCAGAGGGAATGCAATACGTGCTGGTGAATGGAGTGCCCGTAATTGATGAAGGCAAGATGACGGGAGCGTTGCCGGGGAAAGTATTGCGTGGAGCGGGATATGTACAGTGAGGTGACGCTACTTGAGTTCGAGAGCTATTCTGATAGCTGCCTCAATCTTTGCAAGCGTGGCGCTGGTCAGCCGTCCTAAGGACGGATGCCTGAGCTCCCGCTGCTCGATTGTGGTCACTTGATCGCACTTGGCCCAAGAGGGCCGATGCAAACCGCCTTCACCAGTAGGAAGTGAAACCCTGAGCGCAAATCTGCGATGTTCCACCGACGTAATGGGAACAATGCAAACATCGAGCGCGTGACGGTTCAGCACATCGCTGGAGATGACCAGCGCAGGGCGATCTTTATCGAGTTGGACGCGGTACACTTCGCCACGCCTCGGAAACCGCCATGTGGGTGCATGTGCCCTCACGGACCTACTCTCTTCTCATCCTACGCAGAGAAGCTTGCTGAAAAGCACGCTCTTCGGTCCTGTCCGATCGGTTGGCGACCGAGTAAAAGCGTGCGGCCTCTTGCTCCAGTGCCTGACGCTGCTCCTGCTCCAAAGCGAGCTTGAGGAGTTCGTTGACGCGCTCACTCGTGGAACGCTTTCCCTTTGTGCGCTCAACGGCAGCGAGAATAGATTCGTCCATAGTGAATGTCTTAGGAATCCTCATATCGCATATATGATTATACATATGCTCAATGCATTCTGACAAATTGAAAATGTCTAGCAGTTTATTTTTGCGTAATTGTCAGCTTGTGCCGGCCCACGGTAGCCGTGTCGATCCGATCTGGCAGAGCAAAGCGCGAATCGAGCCCAATGTTTGGATATTTCGGTTGAAGGTATTTCTCCACAAACAATTGCAGTACAAATCGCGGAATCTCGACTCCATCGAGCGAGACCGAGTCTACGTTCACGATCCCTTGCCCTCCGCTGCCGTGGGCGTGAGCCTGAACAATCACATCATGCACTCCTGAGAACATGCCCAGGAGTGGATTCGAGGAGCGCCTTCCCGCCTTGAGCTGATCGAAATCAACCCGCGTGTTGGCTGTAATAATTCCCGGTTCGCCTTGAAATTTGACCGATTGCACGCCCACCGGAAGCTGAATTCTTCCCGAGGCGATGTAGGAATTAACTTCTTCCTCGGTGAACTCAGTCGGCGTCTGATCCGGATGCGCCGATGCGCCATTAGTCTCGATGCGCTGCAACTTGCGATCCATGCTCGCGACAGCGGCGGAGTTTTGTAATGGTTTGTTTTGGGCGGCGGCAGCTTCGGTGAGAGTAAGAGTAAGAAGAATAAAACAAAACGCCAGAACGGTCCTCATGGTTTCAGGGCGGCTCGGGTCTCCGGAGCAGCAGCAGGCTCGACATGAGGCTCCGCCAGCGTGCCGGAAATCTTGAAACCACGGGCGCCATCGCGGAAAAGCTTTATGTCCAGAGCGCGGCTCAGAGATGCGGTGCCACTAAGCCGATAGATGCTGCCCGGAGTCTCCAGTTTGCCCTGCTGAATTTCGAGACCGCCATCACGAAGAATGAACCGGCCCCAAAAGCGATTGATGTGCAGAGGTCCGCTACCAACCGCAAGCGCCACATGTGGAAGGACGCCGTCGTGCGTATCGAAGTCCAGCGCCCCTGTCGCGGAAGAAAACAATTCGGAAGCATCCAAGCCGGAAGCTCTTATCTGATATGTGGCACTGGCCGTGCCTGTGATCCAACCGTCGTTCATTAGAGCAGCGAACTGAGCCAGAGAAACTCGCTGCAAAGTGCCCGTTCCCCGATACACAGGAGGCTTGACGCCGAAATCAGCGCTCCATTCGCCGAGGTGGTAGCCACCGAGCGTCTCGGCGTGCAAGCCAGTAAGCTGCAGCCTGCCGCCATCGAGTTCAACATCGGTAGAGACTTTATCAGCGACCAACCGCGGCATGACCACAGTTTTTGCCGTGAGCTTTCCGGTGGCGCGGAGAGCAGTAAAAAAGGTTTCCTCCGGCCGCGTAGAAGAGAGAAAGCGATACCAGGGCTTCCGGCGGGACAGAGGGCTCAACAATTGCACGAGACGGGGCGCGGACAGTTCATTCGTGTGAATATCAAATTGGACAGGACATGCGTCGAGTGACGCGCAGGGCCGTGGCAAAATTAGTGATCCCCGCCACGCGCTGCCGGCGAGAGAGGCGGTCAGGCCATGAACGTGAATTTCATCCTGAGAGAAAAGAAGATTGGCTGACGCGATCTCGAGCGGCTCGCTTATACCGCGTAATCCGGCGCGCACTGAGTGTAATTGCGCCTGGCCCGTAAATCGTGGGCTTGCCGACCCCGACCACATGCCCGCCAGTTGAAGATCGACTTTGGCAGCTCCGTCTGCGCGGAGTTGCGCGGCAGACAGGCCGACGGTCCTCGCCAACTGAAGCAGGGTGCGCACCTGAGCGTCTCCTGCAAGGGTCAGATTGTAGCCGGAGCGGGAAATCCAGCCTTGCACCGCCGCGGATTCCGGTCTGCCCAACGCCACGTTGAATGGGCCGATCTCCAGGCGCGGTTCGGGGGAAATCTCGCTCGGAGAGGCTGAACGTCGCTGAGTGGAATGTGTCGGCAGATCGCCTCCTGAGGAAACCGCAAAGGCGATCCGATCCACATCGAATTGAGTCTTTGTAATTTCTGATGCCAGGGTAAATCCCAGCGCTTCGCCTTCGCCTGTCCACGTAGGCCGGTCTGATCCTGGCTCACGACGCACAGAGACGTTCGCATCCACGGTGCCGCGAGCGTCGAGATCGGCGGGAAGATCTTTTTTCGAATGACGAGCGAATGCAACCAGCGATTGCATCGGCACATCCTGGGCAGCCAGAGCAAGATCATAGCTACGATTGCCGATGAGAGCGGCAATGTTTCCGCGGATATTTACCAGCCCACTTCCGATAGGCGCCCGGCAGTTGAGATCCGATATTGAGTGGTCAATAGAGCTGTAGTGTGCAGCGCAGTGCGCCGCCAAGCGAAGAGAATTGCCTCCGGATACGTCATAGCGGCGGAAATCCTGCACGGAAAAATCGGTATTTATGTTCAGGGCCGCTGGCGTGCCGGTCAGAAGGAGGGCAACGGCTAAACTCCCGCGCCATCCTTTGTCACTGCCGTAAGCGAGCTTGGAGGCTTGCCCCAACTGAGCGTGATCCCATTGCAAGCTGAACTGAAGCGGCGTTTGTCGGAGACTCGGGGCCCGATACCATGATCCGCTCAGTTTAAGTATGCCGGTATCGGACAGATTGAAATCGGCCCGCACGGGCTGCGCTTTCAAGCGGACGCTCCAGACGTTATCCGAATCCTGCCAGAGGGCGAAATCTGCTTCTGTCAGCGCATAGGGCTTCTTTTCCTGGCCGAATTTGAAATTGATTCGACCGCGATCGGCTTCGATATAAGGAAAGCCTGGACGACGTTCGGTTCTTGTTTTACCGGTTGGGGCGACGGGGATTTTGGCAGCCCTCTCCACCAGATCTTCGACATTCCAGCGCCCGTCGGGGTTGTGCACGAGGTTGAGACTGGGTTCGCTTAGGCTCAGCCGGGCGATCTCCAGTTTTCCGCGCAGCAGCGAAATTAGCCGGAGCGAAGCGGTGACGTCGCCCGCACGGAGCAGGGGCTCGGCACTGAACGAGGGATCATCGTGTACCACAAAATTTTCGAGATCAAATCCGGGCTGAGGCAGTAGCCGGAGTCTCACATGCGAAACCTCGACTTGCCGGCCAAGAGCAAGGCTGATCGAACGCACAATTTTCGCGCGCAGACTTTGAACTCCTGGCCTGGCGAGAAACAGCCCCAGGAGCACCACTATGGCTGTCAATAATGCACGGTGTCTGGAGCGAGGAAGTCTCAACGTACCATCCTCAAAGTCCGCCGCCAGCGGGTCTCGTCGAAGAAATGAATAACCACATGCGCCAGGAAACCCAATCGCTCGCTTACTGCCGTGTGCTGATACTGGTTGGGCGGCGTCTCGAATGACCAGTAGACGAACATGGGGCGCCCGATCACATTTTCCTTAGGGATGAAGCCCCAAAAACGGCTGTCGAGGCTGACGTCGCGATTATCGCCCATTCCGAAGTAGCTATCGGGCGGAATAACCAAATCGTCCCCTTGGATGTGCTGCGGCAGCGTCAGCTGCCAGGCTGGGGTCACGTTATTGAAATCGGAGGGCGGCACTGCCGGGAAATTGTCGCGATAAGGATTGTACTCGCCGCTGCTATGGATGACATAAGGTTCATTCAGCTTTTCACCATTGCGATAGACGGCGCCGTCACGCAGGTGAATGCGGTCTCCGGGGATTCCGATGATGCGCTTCACGATATAAAGCCCAGGTTGAGCGGGAGAAAGAAAGACGACGATGTCGCCGTGGTGGATTTGACCATAAGGCAGCAATGGCCCTACCCAATTCGTGCGCGGCGCGAATTGCACCCGATTGACAAAAACGTGATCTCCGATCAGCAGCGTGTTCTCCATGGAGCTGGAGGGAATCTCGAAAGCCTGCACAACGAAAGTGATGATGAACAGGCCGGTCACCAGCACAGCCGCCAAAGAAGCGAGAAACTCAACAGTGGTTTCGCGCGGCTTTTCTTCCTGCTTGCTTACTTTCTTAGCCACCAGAGCCC
>DAIMDJ010000231.1:0-4954 GCA_036725905.1 Terriglobales bacterium | reverse complement strand
GTTACACGGAAATCCGGGGAGCTGGCAATTCTCCTACCGCTACGCCATGATCCTGGTTCCCTGGATCTTCCTTCTCCTGACGGGCAATGGGCCAGCGAAGATATCCGTGCCTGAAATCTCGCTCTTCACTATCTCAGTGGCAATCAACGCTATAGCTACATGGCAATTTCTCTGGACCGACCAGATCCAGCCGTAAACCGCGAATAGACACTAATTGACACAAAGAGGATCAACCGCGGATCACGCGGATGAAGCGGATCGCACGGAATCACGAAGCCCAAGCGATGAAGGCGGATCGACTCTCAGCAATCAACATGCCCCTTAGTCGTCCGTGCCGTTCGTGTCATCAGTGGTTGAGAAAACGAAATCCAACTCTCAATCGGCCTCCCGTATCGACACGACTGCGTTGACGCTCCCGGTAGAAATGACATTATCGGCTCGTGAGTCCGGGAGGTCCTGCAGCGTCTTGAGAAAGAAGGATGGATTCTTGCTCGGCAGAGGGGCAGTCATCGTCAATTTGTCCATCCGACGAAGCCATGGATGCGAGTCACCGTTGCTGGAAATACAGGACTGGCCATTCCCAAAGGAACCCTGAACAGTATCCGCAAACAAGCAGGTTGAAAATGAGACATCTGCGTTACGCCGTCATTATCGAGAAGAGTGATACAGGGTATGAAGCGTTTGTCCCTGTTCTTCCGGGATGTGTCGCCGTCGGCGAATCTATTCAAGAAACGGAACGACTCATCAAGCAGGTAATCGAAATCCATCTCGAGGGCATGAAAGAAGATGGAGTGGAAATTCCTTTGCCCACGTCCGTCGCTGAATACGTCGAAGTATAGACTGCAAGTTGTGTCTATGTTCGGGGGACCGACCTGAACTGTTCCGAGCTATCCGTGTGATCAGTGTGTTTGGTGGGCAATCTCTTCATCCGTTTTATCGGCGTAATCCGTGGTTAAAAAAACGAAGTCTAACTCTCAATCCGCCTCCTGGATCCGACACCGCACTAGCGATTCAGAACAAACTTTGTAGGGCAAGCGCCCCGCTTGCTGATGCCCGACATGATCGCGCAGAGGCACCCGTGGTTCGCAAATTCAAAGGACAACCGAAGCGGTTGCCCTACAACCTCCCATTTCAACGCGGCACAGCCGTTGCTGTACGGCTTGACAAGGAAGCAGCGCATTGTGGTAGAAAGGGCGCCTCCACTCTCAGACTGCTGTCTATGAAATCTCAAATCTTCATTTCATCGCCTGTCATTGCCGGATCATGCATTGTCATTCTCAGTGCAATTTTTCCGGCAAACGCCATGCCCGCATTCGCTACGCGAAGCGTTGCAGGCGCGGCGCAGGTCAATGTGACCCAGTTTCACAACCACGATTCGCGGGACGGTCTTTACGTTGATTCCGCATTCACGCCGAGCGCTGCCGCTAGTCTGACACGGGACCTCAATTTTGACGGCACGATCGTCGGCAACGTCTATGCACAGCCTCTTTACATCGACGACGGCCCAGGCAACAAGCCAACAATTATTGCAGTAACCGAATCGAATAACGTGTACGCGCTCGATGCCCTCGATGGCAGCGTTATCTGGGAGCGCAACGTTGGCCCGGCGGTATCGGCAGACGATCTCATCTGCACCAAGTTTGATCCCATGGGCATCACTGGCACGCCCATTGTCGATCTGGCTTCACGCGCGCTCTTTTTAGACGCAATGATTACACCCGACAGTGGCACGACCAAGAAACACCTCATCTTCTCGCTTGACGTGGACACCGGCGACATCGATCCCGGCTGGCCCGTGGACGTGGAGACGTCAGCTACATACAACGGGATCAACTTCACTGCAGCGATCCAACAGCAACGACCGGCGCTCGGTATCGTGGGTAACATTCTTTATGTTGGATATGGGAGTATGAGGGATTGCAGTCTCTGGCATGGCTGGCTGGTGGGAGTGCCGATCGATAATCCAGCCAGCGTAACAGCATGGGCTGCCGGCGGCGGCGGTGCATGGGGCGGCGCTATATGGGGCGTCGGCGGCGTGGCCAGTGATGGGATCAATCCGTTCGTTACCACTGGTAACACGGTTAACACTGGCGGCAACTGGAGCGGCGGCGAAGCGGTGATTCGCTTCCAACCCGGCCCCATCTTTAGCGGCTCACCCAGTGATTATTGGGTGCCTAGCAATTGGCAGTCGCTCGATCAAATCGACGGGGATCTGGGCAGCTCAGGTCCGTTGCTGGTGGACGTGCCAGATGCAACCCCTTCGCATCTTGTGGTTGCACTGACTAAGAACCGCAACGCGTATTTGCTTAATCGAGACGACCTTGGTGGGATCAGTGCGCCCATAGCTGTATCTCAGGTTGCCAGCAGCACTATTCTCCAAGCAGCTGTCACCTATCGGACCGAACATGGCACCTATGTCGCGTTCCGCGCCAACAACGACGGCAACACCGTCCTCTCGGCGTTCCGCATTACTTCGGCCAATCCGCCTGACATCGACATCCCCGGCGGTTGGAGTGTGACCCGGGCCAGTGGCGGTTGCGCCTCGCCTTTTGTCACCTCCACTGATGGAACCAATAACATGATTGTGTGGGTGGTCGGAACCGAAGATCATCTCACTGGAGGCGATCAGCGGTTACACGGTTATGATGGCGACACTGGTGCGGTTATTTATGATGGCGGTGGCCCGAACGAACTGATGGCTGGGACACATTACTATAGCACTACAGGCATCGTAGCTAGAGGACGCATCTATGTCGCCGGAGACAATAAAGTGTATGCCTTTGCCCTTCCGCGAGAGACGTCAAGAGCTAATCCGACACCGCGACCTCGCCCCACGCCGCCGCGTCGTCCAACGCCGCGACACTAGTGCGTTTGACAGAAAGCAGTGCGTGCTTAGAGTTCGCGCCTGTGCTCGCGGGTGAAGCAACGAGGGTTCGCACATGCTGGCTCTGATTTATCTGACGCTCGTGATTCTTCTTGGGGATCCTCTCTGCTATTAGCTATCCACTCTCAGCAATCAACTCTCTGCCATGTTAGCTCTCATTTACCTGGCTCTCGCGATTTATCTTGGCGATTTTCTCTGCAGACGTTTTTACCGATTCATATCGGTTGCCCACCGCTTGGCGGCAGCCGTGCTCGTGGGGCTGCTAGTTAGCTCATGGTTTACTTACCTGGCTGGCTTGCTTTTCACTCGCGCGCAACAACCGCTCTTATGGGGCAATCTCTTGTTCTTTCTGGCAACAATCGCCGTGGTGTGCCGGTCCGTGTGGAAACACAAACTTGCAAGGCGCGTTCAGACGAAGACTGATTTTGGCTTTTCACCGGACTTATACCTCCGACGATCTAAAGGTTCAAGCATAGCCGACTGGGCGCTCATTGCTGGATACTTCGTCCTTGTGTCGTGGATGATGTTCGCCTCATTTAGCTCCACTGCCGGAAAGCTACACATTTCCAATCCCGAGTACAGCGACTTCGGGCCCAACACTGCTATCATGCAGAGCTTTGCCGTCGGTCACAACTTTCCCACGGAGTACCCGCACTTCTCGGGCGATCGAATCCGCTACCACTTCCTTTTCTACTTCCAGGCTGGGAATTTGGAGTTCCTGGGCCTCGATCCGGCATGGAGCCTAAATCTGCTAAGCATCATCACGCTGGTGGCGATGCTCATGCTTGTGATGGCGCTCGGCGAGGTATTGTTTGATTCTCGCACAGTTGGACGCGTGGGTTCTGCGCTCTTCTTCTTTTTCGGGTCGCTCTCTTATATCCCGTTCCTTCACAAACAAACTTCGGTGCGCGGTGCAATCGACTCCATCCTGCACTTGCGCGAGTTCCTCCCTACCATCTTTCCGTATCGTGGCGAAGCGTGGGGCACCTGGTCGCAGGTGACCTTCCTTAATCAGAGGCACTTCGCGAGCGCGATTGGCATATTGTTGCTGGTTTTGATTTTTCTCGTGATTCGCTATCGCGGGGTCTCTCCAAGGCAAACCAAACAGTCCTTTTCGACAGATACGGCAACGCCTGAGCCAGGTGAGTCACCTCAAGACCATCAGCACGCGCTCTACGGCAACCACATCCAGACTGAGAGTCTTCTCGCATCAGAACACGAGACGCCGATCGCTCGAGAGCTAGAAATGAAGCAGCTCATTGCCCCTACCACAGTACCTTTTGGTGCTACGGTGCCGGGCTTCATTTTCTCAGGCGTCCTCCTGGGGCTTTTGCCAATGTGGAACAGCGCTATATTCATCGCTGCCTTCCCGGTGCTGGCGTTGTTGTTGATCCTGTGTCCGCTGCGAATGCAAATGTTGAGTCTCGCCATCACGACAGGTGTGATTGCTTTGCCACAGACGCTTTATCTGAGCACCGGAAGCGGTAGAGCGCAGATGCCGAAGCTCCTTCACTGGGGCTACACGATTGATCATCCAACAGCCTTGAACGTTGCCAAGTACCTTGGCTTTACCTTCGGTTTTAAGTGGCTGTTGATAGCATTAGCACTGGTTTTCGCCACTGGCCTGCAAAGGCGGATCTTTCTGGCAGTGTCGAGCCTCCTTCTGGTCGCTTTTTCGTTCCAGTTCACCATCGAGGTCTTTGCGAATCAAAAGTTTTTCCACATCTGGGTAATCGTTGTTAATCTCTTTGTCGTCTATGGTTTGTGGCGACTATGGCGTTTCTCGATCGGGGGAATTACACTGCCTGCGAAGCTCTTCGCGATCGCTCTTGTTATCGCAGTCATTCCAGGTGGATTGATCGAATTTTTCCCGATCCACAACACGGGTTGGAGTGAAGTTCCCTTTCGGAATGATGCCCTCATCGACTGGCTCAAGAAAAACACGAAGCCGCGAGATATCTTTCTGACAGATCGCTTCGTTAATCATCCTATCTTGATGGCTGGACGGCGGGTCTTGTATGGCTGGCCCTACTACGGATGGTCAGCCGGTTACAACGCGAGCAAGCACGA